>JBJMTR010000221.1:0-3188 GCA_045811565.1 Bradyrhizobium sp. | reverse complement strand
GGAAGCGCCCAAGGCCGAGACCAAGGCGCCGGCGGAGAAGAAGCAGCGGACCGCCGGCTCGCTGGAATGCTCGAAGGAAGCCGACGCCAAAGGGCTGCACGGCAAGGAGCGCAAGAAATTCCGCTCCGAATGCAAGAAAGCCGCCGCCGACAAGGCGGCGAAATAAGCGCGGTGTATTCACACCTCCCCTGGAAGCGCCCGTTCAGGGGAGGGTGAAGAACAATCCGTCGGCAACTCACAAGTCTCTGTGCATTGCTGCAATCGCGTGGCGCATTTGTCTCTGGCTCACGCATTTGCCATAAGGCAGCGTGAACCTGATCCGCGCATCGACAGCGCTCGCGCTTCCCAGCCGCGCCAACATCCTGAACGCGATCGAGACGCTCGTCATCGGCGCTGCCGGCGGCTTGCTGTTTTTGTGGGCGAACCTTCCGGGCGGGTTGATCTCCGGCGCGATGATCGCGGTCGGCATCACCGCGCTGGCGGGACGGCCGCTCGCGGTGCCGCCGATCCTGACCCAGACCGTGCTCTTGCTGCTCGGAATCTCGCTGGGCTCGCTGGTGTCGCGGCAACTGATCCAGCACATGAGCTCCTATCCCCTGACCATCGGGCTTTTGGCGCTCGCCACCTTCTGCTCGACTTTCGGCAGCAGCTTTTATCTGCAGCGCGTGCATGGCTGGGACCAGACTTCGGCGTTTCTCGCCGGCAGCCCCGGCGCGCTGTCGCAGATCACCATCCTCGCCGCGGAGAAAGGCGCCGACGTCGCGGCGATCGCCGTGGTGCAGACCATGCGCGTGATCATCTTGACCGCAGCGCTGCCGCTGGTGCTGGCGCTGACCGGCATCGCGCCGTCGGCACCGCCGGCTGTGGCTCCAATGATCGCCTCGCCGCTCGAGCTGGCGACGCTGATTGCGGCGTCGGTCGCCATCGCGCTGTTGCTGCGCTGGGTAAAATTTCCGGCGAGCTGGATGTTCGGCGCGATGCTCGCCTCCAGCGTGCTGCATGGCACCGGGACCATCGAAGGCGGCCTGCCGCCCTGGGTGCGCGGCGTGGCGCTGGTCGGGATCGGCGCGCTGATCGGCTCGCGCTTCGCGCGGGTGAAAACCCCAACCTTGCTCAGCCACGTCAATGCGGCACTCGGCTCGTTTGCCATCGCTATCGCTATTTCCGCCGTATTCGTCGCCGTCATCGTGCTGACCACCCATGTGCGCTTTGCCGACGTCCTCGTCGCCTTCGCACCGGGCGCGATGGACGCCATGCTGGCGCTGGCGCTGACCCTGCACATCGACCCGATCTTCGTCGGCGCGCATCATCTGTCGCGCTTCGTCTTCGTCACCATCACGACGCCCGGCATCGTGCATCTGTTCGGACGTCCGCAGGACGATGTGGACGATTAGCTCGATTTTCTGCGACGTATCCATTCGTCGTCCCGACTCTAAGCCGGGACGACGAATGGATTTGCGCGCGCGCAATTTTGGGGGGCTGGACACTCATTTGCCCGGTCGGGCGCAAATGGCCGGCATCACGGCTTTCATGGTTCGAGACGGCGCCAAGGCGCCTCCTCACCATGAGGTCAGCATTTGGCGGTCCTCGCCATGCCCCAAGCCGCGATCGCGGCCATCAACAGCGAGATCAGCACGTTGTAGCCGGCGAGCGAAAGGCCGAGAAAGCGCCACTGCACCTCGTCGCAGCGGATCACCCTGACGGTGTCGAGCCGTTCCAGGAGATTGCCCGCGCTGCCGAGATTGCCGACCGGCCCGGAGCAATCGGTCGGACCTTGCCAAAAGCCCCATTCGACGCCGGCGTGATAGCCGCCAAGCCAGGCATTGGCCAGCGCGGCGAACCCGAGAATCACAAGACCGGCGAGCAGCAGCGGACGCGGCGCCCTTCGCAATGCCGCCAACGCCACCACCGCACCGAGCGCGACCGCCAGATAATAAGCGTAGCGCTGTTCGAGGCAGAGCGGACACGGACGGATATCCAGCACCAGCTGAAAGAACCACGCGCCCGCCAGCGTCGCCGCCGCAATGGCCGTGATCGCCAGCGCCGCGACCAGCGCCGGATTGGCGGCGAAGCGCATATGCGACGGATTTGCGGTGGCGTCGAGCGTCACGGTGGTCTCCTCGCGCATGGCGGACCGCGGTGGGTACCGGCTTTTTCCGAGATAGTCATGGTCAATAAAATTAGGTAGAAGCGTCGTATCGCGCAGGCAGGGCAGTGTCGAGCCGGGCCAAATCAGATCCGCGCGGGTTGACCCGGACAAGCCGCCCGCTATATTCCGCCGGCTTCGCGACGGTGGCCTTTCCGGCTGACGGCCGAAGGCCCCTGTGGCGGAACTGGTAGACGCGCTCGACTCAAAATCGAGTTCCGCAAGGAGTGCTGGTTCGATTCCGGCCAGGGGCACCATGCTGAAAACATCAATAATAACAATAACTTATGCTGTTAGTTTGCTTTCCGATTTTCAGGAATATTTTCGCGGCGCATTGAAAACACACGTAAAAGTTCAACGCAGCCGTCCAGTTTGTTGGCATTTTTGTTGGTATCGGGCGAACTAACATTCACGGCGAATTTCGCTATTCCGAACGGCGGAATTGAGCAGTTGGCCCGCAAGAACCATGGCGCGAGTGCCAACCGAGCACATCGACTGCCAGAGCTCCTGTGACGGGGCTGCACGCAGACGCCGTCGAAACAAGTCAATAGGAAGCTCGTGATCGACCTCAACAGCGTGGATGAATATCGCACTTCGCCGCCGAGGGTCGAAACGAAAGCAAGCTAGGCCGCCGATCGGCGCAGCGAGACGGTAGGCGCACTGACGCGCAGGCTGTCGAGGCGATCAGACCAATGCTGCTTTAAATGCGCAATAGGCCGACCCGCCGATTGATATCCCACTGCACAGCAATCATGTCGCGCGGCACCATTTCCGCCAATCGTGATCTGTAGATCTACATTGCGGCACTTTTGAACCGGAAACCACTCGATGAGACATCATCCGATGGCGGCACCTTAACCCAAAAATTACCGGTTTTGCCCTTGTCATATCCGTATTGATAAAGAGAACGCATGTAGTTCGTTTCAAAGCCGGAGGAGCCTGACGACGGGAAGCCTTTGTCGATGTAGGTCAGATTGAATCCGAAATTGTTGCGGCGAGCGAAGTCAAACGTCTCATAAAGAATAGAGCGGGTTTGAGTCTT
>JBJMTR010000220.1:0-6084 GCA_045811565.1 Bradyrhizobium sp. | reverse complement strand
GCCAGCGAGGCGTCGCGCAATAGTTAACGATCCAGAAAAAGGCGCGTTAGAAATTGTCCCAGGCATCGATTGGCGCAAAGCACGACGTGCAATTCGTTCCAGCCGCGCGCTCATGACAGGCGTTAACCCTATCGCCAGTCTTCTGCCACGACTGTCCCGGCCAGTTCACTTCTGCCGCTAAGCCGCCTTATTGGATCCTAGGAATTGTTCTCGGATTTTCGGGAGATTGCTCCCGTGTGGCTTTGGTCGAGGATCCTCGTTCGGAAAGCGTGAGATCATGATGAGAGCGACTCTCATCCTCGTTGGCCTCGGTACACTGGTTGCTATGGAGCTCGAGGCCCCACAGCGCACTTCAAAAGCCGTCAGTGAGCCGCTCGCTCCATCAACCGTTGCGTTAAGCGCTTCGCGCGACACTCTGACCAAGGCAGACCGGCTCGAAAATCCATTCGTGAAACATGAGGCACCAGCGCAGCCGATTTCCTCCGTTGAACGAATGCCTCCGCCGGATCCAGCAGCCATCATTCCAAAAGAACGTCCGAAACTCATTGATCAGCATAGGCGCGGCGCAGTCGCTGTGATGCTGCCTAAGCCGAGGCCTAGGCACGCGGCTTCCAACAAGACCGCAAATACCGAGCGCCCAAAACTGACCACCGAGGTCAAGTCCTGTCGGCCAAATCCATTCGATCGCCTGCTCAAAGCATTGAACCTGTCGCCTGGATGCGAAACCTAGCCCAACAATTCTCTTGAACCGGCAAGATGGCCCACGCCAACCCACCGCAACTCGCGTTAAGGCAAGTAGGGCGTGCTGACGAAATCAGGCCGCCGAAACCAGACGAGCGCGGGTCCACTGCCGTATCGCGTGACTGGCTCTCGGTGGAAATCCTCACCCTGGTCCTAGCAGCGGCGATCGCGTTGGCTTTCGTCTCAAGTTCTTACCTGTTTCGCAACGCTGATTTGAGTGGGCAACCGATCGACAAAACTGCAGTCAAGGCGTTGGTCGAGCGGATTATCACAATCGAATCCAATGGTGACCCGAATGCAAAGAACAAACGGTCAAGCGCGACCGGAGCTGGTCAATTTCTTGATGACACATGGCTTGAAGCCGTTCGAAGACACCGACGCGATCTGATCCAAGGCCGCAACGACAAGGAAATTCTAGAACTACGGCGAGATGCCGAACTTGCTCGAGAGCTCGTTACGCGGCTGGTTGAGCAATATGCCACCATGTTGAACAGGCGCCGCCTGCCTATCACGCCCGGCTCCCTATACCTGACCTATTTCGCCGGACCGGCAGGCGCAGTGGCTCTGCTATCCGGCGCAGAAGATGCCGACGCTGCGTCCCTGATGGCCGCCGCTGACGTGACGGGTCGGACCACTCGCGAAAAGCTGGTCGGCGCCAATCCGTTTCTCAAAGTACTGACGGTAGGCGATCTCAGAACCTGGGCCGATCGCAAGATGGGCGGTAGGTAATCACGAAGGCGGATCCGGTCGTCGAGTAAGAAGTCATCCCTCGATCTGATAGGCCGCCGTGGCGACGCCCCAGCCTGCGGCAGCCGCTTCGCGCTGCTGATTTCTGCCTTCGTCTCGTACTATTTCGCCGTGCCGCCCGGCTTCAATCCAATGATGCGAGGCAACGAACCGATCGACGCAGCGCCGGCCCCGCCCGTTTCGGCCAGCGAGCCGGTAGAGTCCGGATCGGCCAAAGGCGCGCGCGCGGTGGCGTCCTGGAAACGGGTCTTCATGTCGCGGATGAAGCCGTCGAGCGTATCGACGCTTGCGGCCATTTTCGCGATCAGCGAGAATTCTGCGCTGTTGGAGGCGACCGGTTTGCTCGCGGTGTCGAACGCCGCCCGGTCGGCTTCGCCCGCCATCAACGGCGCATATTTTTCGCGAAAGCGCGACAGGCCGATCGCGTCGTCGGCCAACGCATAGCCGATTACGGCGCGAATGATGTCACCCTTCTCGGCCGTATCAAGCGGTTTGAAGTCGCGCCAGCGGTCACCATAATACAGCTCGATCTGCTCCGACGCCTCCCGCCACTGCCGTTGCGCCCAATAGATGTCGGAGCGCAGCCGGATCGCTTCGCGGCCGGGAATATTGGAGACGATATCGAGCCCGAGATCGTGGCGCCCGACGTCGCTCTGTGCGCGTGCTTCCAATAGTAGCCGCTGCTGCCGCAACTCGCCGGAGAGATCGGAGATGCGGGTCGAGCGCAGCGCCGCGATCGCCCGATCCGGCTTGCGGTTGATCAGATAGACCATGGCGAGGCGCGCGGCGACCTGCGCGCGAGCCGCCCCCTCCAGCCGCTTGTCGATCTGGTATTGCAGCAGCTCGGCGGCCTGGTCGAGCAGGTCGACGCCGACCAGGCGGTCCGCCAGCCGGCGGATCATCTCGTCGCCGCGGCGGCCGATCGGCGTCAGCTCGCGATAGTCGTAGAACACGCTGAGTGCATCGACCGGCGGCATGTCGTCGCCCTTGGGGCCGAGAAACAATTGCGTGAACAGCGCGGACGCTGCGTCCTGGGCCTGACGGGACTCCGAGGAGTTGGGCTGCAGCCGGGTCGCGTTGCGTGTCGCAGCAAAAGCTTCCGCGTAGCGGCTGGTCTCGGAATAGATCTTCGCCAGCATCTGCAGCGTCCGCACCTCGATGCCGCCGCCACGCCATGTCACCGAGAGCAGTTCGAGCTCGCGCAAGCCTTCGGCCTGGCTGAGTTCACCGCGCTTGTGCCTGAGCGCGACTTCGAGCAGCTTGGCTTCGGCCGCCGCGGCCCTGTCAGGCGAGTTCGCGGCATACCGGTAGGCATCCAGCGCGTCCTTGTCGTGCCCGAGCGCCTCGGCCAGCCGCCCGCGCAGCACCGCGGCCGCGGGTTTGACCTCCTGGGGGATGCCGATCACCTCGAGTTCGCTGCCGCGTTTCGCAGCGCCGGAATAATCCCTCAGTTCCAGCGAAGCCTTCATCGATTCCATTGTCAGGATGCGCTGCAAATCCGGCGGCAGCGTCGCGACCGCGAATTCGGCATTCTTGAATTTCTCCCGCGCGTCCGCCCATTTGCCCTGACGCGCAAACGCCAGCGCCTTCCACAATTGGGAATCGTAGCCGCTTCCGATCGCTGGGCTCGCGAGATCCTTCAATCCCTGTTCAGGCCGGCCGATCAGGATGCTTGAGACCGCGTGCACCATCACCACGGCAGCTTGCTCGGGGCCCTGCCTGCTCTCCGAGAGGATGAGGTTGGTCAAGGCGTGGGCCTCCTCATACATGCCGCGCGACATGTAGAAATTGGCGAGGTCGAGCCGGACTTGCGATCGCTGATCGGGGATGCAAGCGGCGTCGGCCGCGATCAGCGCATCGAGCCGCGCGAGAAAATTTTCCGCCTGGTTCTTGCGCCACTCCTCGATGTCGAACAGCGACTTGACCGCGCCGGTTGCGCGTTCAGCGGCGACGTCAGCCGATGACAACGTCAGCCCGCCCGGCCGTCCGAGCATGACGTTGTCGGCGCCGACCTCGGCATTGACGTCGTCGGAGTTCGGATGAACCACGACGCCGTGAATGGATTCAAGCAGCGACAGCTCGACGAAATCCTGCCGCTTGATGAAGCCGCGGGTCGGCGGCGGCGCCGTAACCACCAACAGTGTATCGCCGGCGTCGGGATCGACCAGCCGGTGCAACAGGCCTGGGTTGGCGAGCGGCACGATGACGTTCGCGAGCGTGGGATCGGTGATGTTGCGGACCACCATCAACGGCAGCGGCGGCGATTGCACGCGGTCGGCAAAGGTGAGGATCCAGCTTGTGCCGATCGAGCGATCGTCGGGCGCCAGCGACGGCATCTGCGGACGGTTGAGACGGATACGGATCGCCTGGCCTTTTTCCAGCGGCAGCCGGCTGACATCGCTGATGATGGCGCCGCCTTTTTCGCGGATCGGCGCGACGTCCATCGGCGCGGTGGAATCGAACACCAGCCACACCGTATCGGCACGGCGAAACAGGGCCGCGGGTGTCGGCGCGCCCAATGAGAACGTCACGCGCAGCCCGTCGCTGTCCCGCCGCGCATCGATCGAGGCAGGCTTGTCGCTTCCGCTTTGCGGTGGCTGTTCGGATGGCACAGGGCCAGGGTTCTGCGCAACTTCCGCTGCAGGCGTCGTCTTGGCCTGTTCCGGCTCGATCTTGACCTGCTCGGCGAGACGCTCCGATGCGACCGGCACAATCCGCTCGGGTCGTTGCGGAGTCGCGGATTCCTTCGGCTTGTCGGGGACAGGCGGCGCGGCGGCGGCCTGTTTCACCGGTGCCGGGGCCTGGGAGGCGCTCGATGCGTGGGGCTCGAGAGCTGCCGGCCTTTCGGCCTGCTGGAAGGCAACGTCGACGATGTAGTTCTTCTCCTCACGGAAGGAGTGCACGTCGACATCGCCGATCAGCGTGATGTCGATCGTCGAACTATCGGCATCGGAGCGTTGATTGATGGAGGCGATCGCCGGCGGCACCGCCACCTTGGCGTCCGCGAGATCGAAGGCCAGCACGGTGTTGAACGACAGCGTAAGCTTCTGCTCATTCAAGACAGATGAAACGCCGACGCTATCCGGCATCTCGAAGACAAAGCGGACGAAGGTCGGCTGCACCGAGGCGCGGACACGAACTGGCGGCTTCTTCTTGGCTTCCGCGCTCGCGCGCTGGACGCGAAGCGCGCGTTCGGCGGCGCGCGCACGCTCGGCCAGCTCGCGAATGACTTCGGTCGGCAGCGAGGGCGGCGGCCCGGTCCAGCCATCGGGCAGGAAGTCGACAAAGGTTCTCTCGCCGGCCGTCATGGTGTTGATCGTCACGCGCCGTTGCAGTGACAGGCGGATCGCCGAGCCATCGGGATCGCGCCGAGCAGAGCCGACATAATCGGGCACCGCGTCCGACAATTTTTCAACGGGAATATCCACCGGCCGCTTGAAGCGGATCACGATGATCGAGCCGGCGGTGAGCACCTCGGATTCGACATCCTCCGCGAGCTTCAGCACCAGCCGCGCGTAGCCGCCGGAGGCCGAAAACGTCGCCTCGCCCTTGATCGGATCATCGGCTCGGCAGGCCGTTGAGAACATTACGCCGATCAGGACAGAAGCGAGCGCGAGGCAATACCGGGCCGTCCGCACCCAGGCGCGGCGTTGCGACCAAATCCCAGCGGCATCCGTCCGCGCCATTTGCAAAAACGTCTTTCAGCCTCAAGCGTGCGGTCGCAGGCGAAGCGCCCTCACCCACGCAGCGGAATCTTGAATTGGCTGGCTTAAGGCTTTGTTAAATATCCGCACTAGTTCGGTTTCGCTGTCAGCATCTTGCCTTCGATTTTGGGCAGGTCGGCGGTGACAGCGGATTTGTCGGGATTGGCGCGCCGCGCGAGCTCGACCGTCAGCCGCTCGGCCGCTTCCGGCTGCATCAGGCCGAGGATGTCAGACATCTTTCGCGGCGCGATCTGCGAAGCGATTTCGTAGAGCACGGACATCTCCAGCCGGTCGAATACCTTTGCGGCATCCTTCGGCTTCATGCTCTCATACATGGTGATGATGCCCTTGAAGCGCGCGGCATCGACTTCGGCCTTGTGTCCGCTCGCGGCCGAGATCTTGGCTTCGGTGGCCTTGGCTTCCTCGACCCGCGACTCGATGCGCTTTTCGGCGGCCTTCAACAGGCTCTCGCGGATCTCGATTTCGCGCGCGCGGGCCTCGAGCTCCTGCCGACGCGCCTGCAGCCGTTCGAGGATCGCCCGCTCCGATGCCGAGACCTGCTTGGTCTGCTCGGGGAATGCCATGACGCCGTCCGGCTTCGGCGGCGGCTCCGCGGCCCTGGCTTCGTCCTTTTTCTCTTCTTTCTTCTCTTCCTTCTTCTCTTCGTTGGGTTTTTCGGGCACCGAGCCGGTGGTATCGGCGGGATCGCCGCTCCTGTTGCCGCCGGGGAAGTTAAAATTGTCCTGCGCCCATGACGGCCTGGCCGACTGCGGATTGTAGTCGAAGACGTATCCCCCATCGAGGACCAGGCCGGCGACCTTCAGCACGACAAGGCCGAAGATGGCAACCAGGACGACCGGGATGACACGAATGTCGCGGAACGATTTCATGC
>JBJMTR010000219.1:0-2238 GCA_045811565.1 Bradyrhizobium sp. | reverse complement strand
GCGGCGCGCCAGCACCGCAATCAGATGTGCGCGGTATTCTGCACTGCCGTGCAAATCGCTGTTCAGCCCTTCCGAGGGCACCGACAAGCCGTCGAGCACCTTGTGCGAGAAGCGCTTCTTCAGCGCTTCCTCGAACGAGGTGACGCGGAACACGCCCTCGGAGCCCGCGCCGGTGACGGCGACGCGGACGTCCGACGGACGTTTTGCCACGAACACGCCGACCAGAGCGTAGCGCGAGGCCTGGTTGCGGAATTTCGCATAGGCCGCCTTTTTCGGCACCGGGAACATCACCCTGGTGATGATCTCGTCGCTCTCGAGCGCGGTCGAGAACAGGCCCTGGAAGAATTCTTCCGCCTTCAGACGACGTTTGTTGGTGACGATGGTCGCGCCGAGCGCAAGAACGGCTGCCGGATAATCCGCGGTCGGATCGTTGTTGGCGAGCGAGCCGCCGATCGTGCCCTTGTGGCGCACCGCGGGGTCGCCGATCCCGCCGGCGAGCTCAGCCAGTGCCGGGATCGCTTCGCCGACGATGACCGAGGTGGCGACGTCCGCATGCTTGGCTGTGGCGCCGATCACCAGCGAACGGCCCTTCATCTCGATGGCGTCGAGCCCGTCGACATGCGAGAGATCGACCAGATGCGGCGGACTGGCGAGCCGCTGCTTCATGACCGGCACCAGCGTGTGGCCGCCGGCGATCAGCTTGGCGTCTTCGTTTTTCACCAAGAGGTTGGCGGCCTGCCGCACGGTCGCCGGACGATGATATTTGAATTCGTACATGGGAGATTCCTGATCGCGGTCGCGATGATATCAATTATGCGAGATCGGACTTCGCCATCGCCTTGGCGCCGGCGGCGATCGATACGACGATGTTCTGATAGCCGGTGCAGCGGCACAGATTGCCTTCAAGCTCTTCGCGAATGGTGTGATCGTCGAGGTGGTTGCCCTTGCGGTGGACCAGATCGACCGCCGTCATGATCATGCCGGGGGTGCAGAAACCGCACTGCAGGCCGTGATGCTCGCGGAAGGCTTCCTGCATCGGATGCAGCGGCGCGCCGTCCGGTGCCAGCCCCTCGATGGTCTTGACCTCGTGGCCGTCTGCCATGACAGCAAGCATGGTACAGGATTTCACCGCCTTGCCATCGAGATGCACGACGCAGGCGCCGCATTGCGAGGTGTCGCAGCCGACATGGGTGCCCGTCAGCCGCAGGTTTTCGCGCAAGAACTGGACCAGCAGCGTACGAGGGTCGACATTGGCGTTCACGGGATTGCCGTTCACGATCAGGGAAATCTTGGCCATCAGCACTCTCTTGATCTGTCCCGCCGCATCAGCAGAACAGGTGTTTGAAATCGTTCTAAGCCATATTATTGGCCATCTCCGCAATGAGCAACCTCAGGAGACACTCACATGGGGCATGGCCGGATATGACATAGGGCGGTTTTGAGCCGGGGTTAGGGATTAGCCCCCTTAGAGATTTGGACTTGAGATACTAGCCTTAGATATTAGCCTTAGATTAGCCTTGCACCGCCTTGGCGAAGTTAGCGAAAAACTCGTCGGCCAATTTCTTGGCCGCGCCATTGATCAGGCGCTGCCCGAGCTGAGCCAGCTTGCCGCCGATCTGCGCCTCGACATTGTAGCTCAGCAGCGTGCCGCCGTCCTTTTCAGCCAGCGCCACCGTCGCGCCACCCTTGGCGAAGCCGGCGACACCGCCCTCGCCTTCGCCCGAGATCTTGTAGCCATTGGGCGGGTCGAGGTCGCTCAACATAACCTTGCCCTTGAAACGCGCGGACACGGGTCCGACTTTCATCTTGGCGACGGCGCGGAAACCGTTGTCTTCCGTCTTCTCCAATTCCTCACAGCCGGGGATACATGCTTTGAGCACTTCCGGATCGTTCAGTTTGCTCCACACGGCATCGCGCGGCGCCGCTAGCTGAACCTCGCCGTTCATTGTCATGGCCATGAGGGCCTCCCGGATCGCTTCAAATCTATATTCCCAGTAAAGCACGGCTAACCCAAAAGAAAGGCCGCTCAGGACGATAAGCGATGCATATTCGCAGCGCAGCAAGGCAGGCACATGGTCCAAAGCCGGTACCGGCTTTGGACCAGAACGTGCGCATACCAGCATGGGGCATTGGCAGGGCCAGACAGGGATGGTTAGTTCGCTCACCATGAGCACATCCCTCTCCCCGCTACTTGCGCCGATGCTGTCGAGCGCGGCGATGCGAGCAGTATGCGACGAT
>JBJMTR010000218.1:0-5327 GCA_045811565.1 Bradyrhizobium sp. | reverse complement strand
CGCGACCAGACGCGCGATTTCGGCGCGGCTTTCAAAACTCGGATAGATCAGCCCTTGAGCCGAAAGTTTCTCGATCGCGTCGCGGTAGCTCGCAAAATGCTCCGATTGTCGCCGCACCGGCATTTCCCAAGGTATTCCGAGCCAGGCGAGGTCTTCATAGATCGCAGCTTCGAATTCCGGCCGGCATCGCGCGCTGTCGATATCCTCGATACGCAGCAAAAATCTTCCGCCAGCTCGACGAGCCAGGTCGAAGTTCAGCAGCGCCGAGTAAGCGTGACCGATATGGAGAAAACCGTTCGGACTTGGCGCAAATCGGAAAACGGGTGGCGGCATATCAGGTGATCTCGTCATTGCCGGGCATAGTAGTTTGCCTTGCGCAGACTACGTACACTTGTCTGCGCTCCCGGCAATCCATCCAACTGCAAGAGTCTGTTACGATAGGAGATCGATGCGCGGGTCCCGGCTACGCCAAGGCTTCGCAGGCCGGCGAAGCTTTGGCGAAGACGGCAGGCCCGCGCATGACGACGACCTCAGGAATGATCCATCCTCCGATGACCATCCACCTCAACACCCAGACCGACCTCGAGGATGCCATCCACGCGCTGGTCAAGCAGGACCCGCGTCTCAAACCGGTATTCGAACTTACCGGCATGCCGGCGTTGCGGCAGCGCGAGCCCGGCTTTGTCGGTCTTGCCGCCATCGTCTGCGGCCAACAGTTGTCCACGGCGAGCGCTTCGGCCATCTGGGGCC
The DNA here is from genome assembly GCA_045811565.1 of Bradyrhizobium sp. Taxonomy (GTDB): domain Bacteria; phylum Pseudomonadota; class Alphaproteobacteria; order Rhizobiales; family Xanthobacteraceae; genus Bradyrhizobium. The sequence continues at coordinate 4,577 of JBJMTR010000218.1, read as the reverse complement.
GCGTCAGCGCGGCGTTCGATCCGTTCGATCATGACGCCATACGCAAGGCGCGCGCTGACCGTCTGGGCCGGCTTGGCCTGTCGGCGGCCAAGATCAAAACGCTCAAAAGCATCGCGCGCGAACTCGCGGCCGAGCGGTTGAACCTGGATGTGCTGGCGGAAGAAGACGCCGACGCCGCGCATAACACGCTGACGGCGCTGCATGGCATCGGGCCGTGGACCGCCGACATCTATCTTTTGTTCTGCCTCGGCCATGGCGACGCATGGCCGGCGGGCGATCTGGCGGTGCAAGAAGCCGTGAAGATCGGCCTCGGACTGAAGACGCGCCCGACATCGAAGCAGATGGCGCCGCTGGCCGAGCCGTGGCGTCCCCTGCGCGGCGCCGCGGCGCATCTGTGGTGGGCCTATTACCGCGTGCTGAAGAAGCGCGAAGGCGTGATTGGAGACCGTTAGGCGGCCTCAAACGGACGACGATCATCGGTGGCGAGCGCCGAACAGCTATCCTGAGATTCACATCCGTATCCGGCGACTGACCTCGATCACCGGCGACCTCGAGGGTTGACGCGAAGGCAACCCTCATAGCGGCTCAAACACAGCTGCTGACAGCCGGCCTTGTTGAAAGGACAGTAACAGGATCTGCTGCAAATCTTACTTGCGGCAAGAGCCGGCGGTACGTGGATCAGAGAACTAAGGCTGATGAACGCCAGACCAACGATAAGAATCTTCTGCATTGCGATCTCCCGCTTTATATCCAGGCTGTCTTGCCTGTGCTGAACGTAGTGTGAGTCCCTGTGCCTTCAGGCAGGGATGCTGGCCGGCGCGAGCCGCCGGCCGGGGCTGTTAGAGCAAGAAGTCGCTCGTCGTGAAGTGATAGGCGTGCGTCATGCTGATCTGCATCTCGGAAGCGGAATCTGCATCGGTCGAGACATTGATCGTGGTCACGCCATTCGAGGTCGTTTCCCAGATCAGCCCAGACCAATCGCCGCTGTAGTGCGAGGGATCGGTGAGAAGGGTGAACGCCTGATCCCCGGAGAGCGTGCTGTTGGCGTCGATGGCAGACAGATCGATCTTGTCTTCACCTTGAGCAAAATCGATGATCTGGTCCTGCTGCTTGACGCCCGATAACACCGTATTTTGCGACTCCTCGATCGCGGCAAATTGAAAGGTGTCGGCACCCTCGTTGCCGATGAGGATGTCTCCGCCGACGCCGCCCGAGAGCTTGTCATTGCCGACACCGCCCACGAGCTTGTCATTGCCACCGCCCCCAACCAGGGTGTCGTCGCCTGCGTTACCCTGAAGGTAATCGTCTCCGGATCCAAAGCCGCCATCGCCAACCACGAGATCGTTGCCGTCGCCGCCGTAGACGCTGTCATTTCCACGGCCTCCGAACAGTTGGTCGTCGCCGGCCAGACCGTTGATCTGGTCGTCCCCGCCGCCGCCATAAGCGATGTTGGAATTGGCATCGCCCCGAAAGACGTCGGCAAAGTTCGTTAAGTCGATTTCCTCGATCGAAACTAGCGTATCGCCCAGCGCCTCTCCGCTCCAGGTCGTCGACGCGTGAGAGAGATCGATGCTGACGGCCGCGGCGGCACCGCCATAACCCGCGATGTCATATCCGTCGCCGCCCGAAAGCATATCGGCACCAGCGCCGCCCTCGAGATAATCGCGCCCGACTTGGCCATCCAGAACATCGTTGCCGCTGCCGCCGTACAAGATATCATCGCCGCCTGCATCGGCGCCGTCTCCGTGATGTCCGCCAATCAGAGTGCCGCCCCGCAGGACGTCGTCGCCGTCGCCGCCAATCAGCGTATCGTTACCCGCGCCACCATCCAAAATGTCGTTGCCGCGCCCGCCAGTAAGCTGGTCGTTGCCCGAGAGCCCGAGAACCGTCTCGCCCGCATCCGCCGCCACAAAGAAATCATCAAAATTGGTGAGCGAAAACTTCTCGATGCTGTCGTAGATTTGCCCCGCCGCATCGCCGGCGTTCAGTGACATATCGACGAGATTTACGGTCACGCCAGCCGACGCAGTGAGAAAGTCCGCAGTATCAAACCCCGCTCCGCCGAAGACCCAGGCCGCACCCGCTCCCGCAATGAGCAGATCGTCTCCGGTGCCGCCGTTGAGCACATTGACGCCACCACCACCCCAGAGCGTGTCGTTGCCATCTCCACCCGAGAGAATATCTGTTCCTGTACCGCCCAAAAGGACGTCATCCCCGGCGCCACCGTCCAGGCTGTTAAAGCCTTCGTTGCCGCGAATAGTATCGTTACCGTCACCGCCAATGATGGTGTCATCGCCATTTTGGCCGGTAATGTCGTCGTTACCAGTTCCGCCATCGATGTAGTTATTGCCGCCATTGCCGGCATAAATGACGTCATTGCCACCGAGACCATAGATCGTGTCGCTGCCGCCTACGCCATTGATAATGTCGTCAGCATCCGTGCCCACAAGCCAGTCGCTGCCGCCTGTACCAATGATGGTTTGCCCCTGCAGCAGGTACCCATCGAGCGCGAACGGCTGAGATGGATCGAGATCATCGGTCATCATGGATTGTTGCTGCTTCATCGTGACTTCTCCTCATCGGCGGTAGGCCGTGGCAAGGCAGACTGGACTAGTCCGCGATCAGGCTCCGTGACCGCTGTCACAGACATTATCGATCGCCGTCGCGGGCCGCTGGTTCATGAACTGAACCCAGGGCAATACAGAAATTGAACTGAGAGCCCTCGCGCCTGGCCCCAGTTGCGCGGCGTGGCGGCACCTCTGCGGGGAGCCATTATCGCGTGGTCAAAAACGCGAGGATGCATTCGCTAAACGAGGACGTACTCTACGGCCGCGTGAACGGGGATATATCCTGGCGCTACATGCACGATCCGGAAAAGTGGAAACCGGTTTTCCGAAAAAGATCACGCTCAAACAAGGAGATGAGATCGTGATCGGATTCGGATCACGATCTCACGGAATAGGCGGTATCTCGTCACGCCCTTTCCGCGCCCTCCCAATTGCGTATAGGGTCAGCGAAGGGAAACGCCGCGAAGACGGCTGGTGACGAGAAACGCCCATGCTCGACAAGACCGACGACATTTCGGTAGGCGCCGACAATTGGCTCGCACAGTTCGAGGACGCCCTCACCAGGCCCGATGACGGCCTGCTGAATTCGTTGTTTCACGACGACAGCTATTGGCGCGACGTGCTGGCGTTGAGCTGGAACATTCAGACCATCAACGGCGCTGACGCGATCCTCAAGGAGCTGAAGGTTCTCGCGCCCCGCGCCGTACCGCGCGGATTTGCCATCGACCCCCATCGCCGGGCGCCGCGGAAGGTGACGCGCGCCGGCACCAACGCGATCGAGGCGATGTTCAAATTCGAGACCGCGGTCGGACGGGGCAATGGCATTGTCCGGCTGACTCCGGACGCGGCCGACGGCAACATACTGAAGGCCTGGACGCTGCTGACCGAGCTTGGCGAACTCAGGGGTTTTGAGGAGCAAGTCGGCGTGCAGCGCCCGCGCGGCAACGCCTATTCGCGCGATTTTCGCGGGCCCAATTGGCTCGATCAGCGCAGGGCTTCCGCGGAATATGCCGACCGCGATCCCGTCGTTCTCGTGATCGGCGGCGGTCAGTCGGGCCTCTGCATCGCGGCGCGCCTGAAGCAATTGCACGTCGACACGCTGATTGTGGATCGCGAGGTCCGCATCGGCGATAACTGGCGCAAGCGTTATCACGCGCTGACCCTGCACAACCAGGTGCAGGTCAATCATTTGCCCTATATGCCGTTCCCGCCGAACTGGCCGACCTACATCCCCAAGGACAAGATCGCCAACTGGTTCGAAGCTTACGTCGAAAGCCTGGAGCTCAATTTCTGGACCGACACCGAATTCGAGGGCGGCAGCTACGACGAGAAGGAGGGACGCTGGACCGTGACGCTACGCCGCGCCGACGGCGGCAAGCGAACCATGCATCCGCGTCACGTCGTGCTCGCGACCGGCGTCAGCGGCATTCCGAACGTGCCTGACATTCCGAGCCTGAAGAACTTTGCCGGCAAGGTGCTGCACTCCAGCCAGTATGATGATGGCGAAAACTGGAAAGGCAAGCGCGCCATCGTCATCGGCACCGGCAATAGCGGCCACGACATCGCGCAGGACCTCTATTCAAGCGGAGCTGAGGTGACGCTGGTGCAGCGCAGCCCGACACTGGTGGTAAGCATCGAACCGTCGGCGCAACTGGTGTACGCGCCTTATAACGAGGGCACACTGGAAGATAACGACCTCATTGCGACCTCGATGCCGCTCAAGCTGGCCCGGAAGAGCCATGCGATGGTGACGGAGAAATCGAAGGCGTTCGACAAGGACCTGCTCGAGGGCCTCAAGCGCGTCGGCTTCAAGCTCGATTTTGGCGAGGACAACACCGGCTGGCAATTCAAGTATCTCACCCGCGGCGGCGGCTATTATTTCAACGTCGGCTGCTCCGACCTGATCGTCAAAGGCGAGATCGCGTTGCAGCAGTTTGCCGACGTCGAAAGCTTCACCGCGGACGGAGCACGCATGAAGAACGGCGAGACCATTCAAGCCGAGCTGATCGT
>JBJMTR010000217.1:0-7101 GCA_045811565.1 Bradyrhizobium sp. | reverse complement strand
CGCGCAAGCGTGGGCCATTGCCGGTCCTCGTTGAGCAGCGACAGGATCAGCCAGCGTCCGTCCTTGCATTGATAGTGGTTGGTGACGGCGTTCAGGGCCCGCTCGCGCGGGCGCCGTTCGCCGAACTTCGCGCCGCATAGTTTCGCCTGCGCCAGTACGGAGGCGGCCCAGACGCCGTTCGCCATCAGGTTGGAAGAGACATGCGAGCCCTTGCCGGTGCGCTCGCGCCTGTAGAGCGCGGTCACGATCGCACCGTAAAACGCCATGGCGCAGGGGTGATCGCCCATCCCGGCGATCGAACGCGCCGGTGTGGTCTTTTCATCGGCGCGCACCAGATCCATCAGCCCCGAGCGCGCCCAATAGGCATTGCTGTCGAAGCCGGGCTTGTTGGCTTCTTCGCCCTTTTCGCCGTAGCCGGTGAACGAGGCGTAGATCAGCCGGCTATTGTGTGGCGCGAGGTGGTCATGGGTTATTCCGAGCCTCTCGCGCACTGCCGGCGGATAGTTGGTGATGAAGACGTCAGCTTCGGCGGCGAGGTGATGTAGTACCGCCTGTCCTTCCGGCTTTGACAGGTCGAGCGCGAGACTCTTCTTGTTGCGGGCTTCCAGCAGCCACGCGAAATTATGTTCGCTGTGCGGGTAACCCGGCAAATTCGGCAGGTTGCGGTAGGGATCACCCGATCCGGGCGGCTCTATCTTGATCACGTCGGCACCGAAATCCGACAGCACGGTGGCGGCCGCGGGTGCCGCGATGAAACTCGCGCAATCCAAAACCTTCAGCCCTTCAAAGATGCCCTTTTCCATAGTCGCGTCGCTCCGTGGCGTTTGTTGGTCTTGTTTTGGGTGCTGTGGAATTATCGCTGCTGATGATCCCGATCGAGTGCTATTTGATCCATATTGGCCGGGTCATGCAACAGGTGTCGCTACGTCATTCCGGGGCGATGCGCAGCATCTCGAGATTCCGGGCCTGGTGCTGACGCGCCATCCCGGAATGACGGGAGTGGATTGCTTCGTCACTACGCTCTTTGCAAGGACGGTGATTGCTACTCCTCGCCCGCCATCAGCGCGGCATTACCACCCGCCGCGGCCGTGTTGATGGTCACGGTCTGTTCGGTGGCAAATCGCGCCAGATAATGCGGGCCGCCGGCCTTGGGGCCGGTGCCCGACAGGCCATGGCCTCCGAACGGCTGCACGCCGACGACGGCGCCGATCATGTTGCGGTTGACGTAGATGTTGCCGACGGGGAGGCGATCGACCACGTCCTCGACCATATCCTCGATCCGCGAATGGACGCCAAGCGTCAGTCCGTACCCTGTGCGTTCGATCGATTGCAGCACTTGGCCGAGCTGGTCGGCGCGGTAACGCACCACATGCAAAATAGGCCCGAACACTTCTTCGGTGAGTTGGCCCGCGTCCGACAGTTCGAAAATGTGCGGCGCGACGAAATTTCCCTCAGGTGCAGTGCCCGCGAATTGCACGCGGGCCTCTTTCTTCATCCGCGCGATGTGTTCATCCAGCCGCTGCTTGGCCTCGGCATCGATCACCGGGCCGATATGTGTTGCGGGATCACCGGGATCGCCGATCCTCAGTTCGCGCGCGGCGCCCGATATCATCTCGATCATGCGGTCGGCGACGTCATCCTGGATGAACAACAGCCGCAGCGCCGAGCAGCGCTGACCGGCGGAACGAAACGCCGAGGTTACCACGTCGTCGGCGACCTGTTCGGGCAGTGCGGTGGCATCAACGAGCATCGCATTGATGCCACCCGTCTCGGCGATCAGCGGCACGATCGGGCCGTCCTTGGCGGCGAGTGCCTGATTGATCGAGCGCGCGACCTCGGTCGATCCGGTGAAAACTACGCCGGCGACCTCGGCATGCGAAACGAGCGCCGCGCCGATGCGGCCGTCGCCTTGAACCAGGTGCAAGGCAGAAGCGGGCACGCCGGCTTCATGCAGCAGGCGAACGGCCTCCGCCGCGATCGACGGCGTCTGCTCAGCGGGTTTTGCAACGACGGCGTTGCCGGCCATCAGCGCCGCAGCGACTTGCCCCACAAAGATCGCCAGCGGGAAATTCCACGGAGAAATCGCGACGAACACGCCACGGCCGCGCAAAAACAGCACATTGCTCTCGCCGGTCGGCCCCGGCATGACTACTTCACCGAACAGCTCGCGGCCTTGCGCCGCATAGTAGCGGCAGAAATCAGTGGCCTCGCGGACTTCCGCAAGTGCATCATCGAGCGTCTTGCCGCCCTCGCGCTGCAACAGCGCGATGAAATGCGCCGATCGCTGCTCCAGCAGGTCCGCGGCACTTTCCAGGATTTTCGCGCGCGTTTCCGCCGGTGTGCGGCTCCAGGTCTTAAATCCCGCTCGCGCAGCGACGATGGCTGCGTTCGCGTTAGCGGGCGTGGCAGCGCTTCCGGCTGCGGGCAAGGTCTCCGTGGCGATGGCGGAGGTGAGTTTGCTTAGGGCGGCGCGCTCGCCGAATTCCATGCCGCGCGAATTCATCCGCTGCGGCCGATAGAGATCGCGCGGCATCGGGATATTCGGGTGCCATGCGTTCCCAGCTGTGCCGATGATATCGGCCGGACGGCGCAGCAGCGTTTTCAGCGGCACGGCCTCATCCGCCGCTAGCGCCACGAATGAGCTATTGGCGCCGTTCTCCAACAGCCGCCGCACCAGATAGGCGAGCAGATCGCGATGGCTGCCGACTGGCGCGTAGGTCCGACAGGCGATGTCGGGGCGATCCTGGCCGAGCTGGGCGTAGAGTGCCTCGCCCATGCCATGCAGGCGCTGAAACTCGAAACCGCTTTCGCCGTGAGCGAGCTCGAGGATGGTCGCGACCGTCAGCGCATTGTGGGTGGCGAATTGCGGAAAGATCCGCGGCCGCAACTCTAGCAGTTTTCGCGCACAGGCGACGCAGTTCAAATCCGTCATCGCCTTGCGGGTAAAGACGGGATAGCCGTCGAGACCACGCTCCTGCGCGCGCTTGATCTCGCTGTCCCAATAGGCGCCCTTGACCAGCCGCACCATCATGCGCCGGTTCAGGCTTTCCGCGAGACTATCGACGTAGTCGATCACGTCACCGGCGCGCTTCTGATAGGCCTGGACAGCGAGGCCAAATCCATCCCAGCCGGCGAATGACGAATCTGCGAACGCCGCCGCAACGACGTCGAGCGATAGCTCCAGCCGGTCCGCTTCCTCGGCATCGACGGTGAAATTGAGGTCATGGGATTTGGCCCGGCGCGCAAGATCGATCAGCCGCGGGACCAGTTCAGTCATTACGCGCTGGTGGCTCACGGCTTCAAAGCGCGGATGCAGCGCGGAGAGTTTTACGGAGATGCCGGGCCTGTCGGGCAGGGGACGATCATCGGCCGTGCGGCCAATCGCTTCGATCGCGCTTGCATAGGAGTTGAAATAGCGATCGGCGTCGTCGGCGGTGCGCGCGCCTTCGCCTAGCATGTCGAAGGAATAGCGCGGGGCGCGCGCCGGATTGGATTGCGCCCGCGCCAGCGCGGCCTGGATGGTTTCGCCGAGCACGAAATGGCTGCCCATCAGCCGCATCGCCTGCCGCGTGGCGGCGCGTACCGCGGGTGCGCCCAACCGCCTGGTCAGCCGACCGATCGTTCCCTGTGGGGTTTCGCCGGGCTGGATCACGCGTGCCGACATCCCCAGCGCCCACGCCGACGCGTTAACCAGGAAGGCGCTGGATTTGGTCTCGTGATGGACGAAGTCGCCCTGGGCGAGCTTGTCTTCGATGAACTGGTCGGCGGTGCGGGCATCGGGGACGCGCAGTAGCGCTTCCGCGAGCACCATCAGCGCCAGGCCTTCCTTGGTCGAGAGCGCGAACTCGCGCAGCATGTCCTCGACCCCGCCAAGCGGATCGTCATTGGTGCGGATCGCCTCGATCAGCCGCGTCGCGGTGCGGTCGATCCGGGCTTCCTGCGCCGCGCTCAGCCTGGCGTTTTGCAGCAGCCGGTCGGCAATTGCCGCATCGTCGGGGGCGTAAGGCGCGCTGAAAGGTGGAACGGTTGGCTGGTCGATCCGCATGGCATTTCCTCAAACCCGCATAAGCCTACTCCGTTCGTAACCGTGATTCGATAGCCGGCGCCGCTCGGGCGTGCGGGAGAGGCGGACCTGCGCGGTGATGGAAGAGGTCAAGCGCGATGCACCGTTGCCGGTCGGATGGAGCCTTTACGAGCGAAATGACGCCGGTTCGCGTGAAGAAAGCGCGTTAAAACGTAGCCCACATGGCGATGTGATCCACAGGTCTCCTGCCCTGCATATTGGCATCGCGAGACGGCCACGCTAATTCTGCTTTCGGCGCGGGTAGAGGGATCATGAAACACGCTGATCAGCCAATACAACTGGGTCGGATGCGGGCAAGGCTCACCGGCGTGATTGCCGCTGTCCTGGTGACGCTCTTTGGAGTCCGATCAGCGGACGCAGGCGAACTCAGTCCGGCGGTGGCGGCGCTCTACACCACTGTGTCGATCTATCCGCCGTCGGCGAAATCGATGACGGTTTGCTACGGCTTCGTCTGTCGGCGCCGCGAGACCCTCGATTTCACGGCTGGCGACCGCAGCACGTTGACACAAATCATGGCGGGAGGCCGCGCCTCGGCGGCGGCCGAACGCGCGGCGGTGCAGAAGGCGGTGATCTGGTTCGACCGGCGCATGGGGCCGGTCATCGGCACCAACAAGCGGGTCGCGAAAGCGGATTTCCGCTATTTCGACGACAAGCACAATTACGATTGCTGGGATACGACCCGCAACACCACCAGCCTGCTATTGGTGCTGCAGGAGTGGAACCTGTTGAAATATCATGGGGTGGGCGATCCGCATTATCGCGGCAATACGCTCGTGTTGCAGACGCCGCACAACACCGCGGTACTGGTCGATCGCGCCACGAAAATTGAATGGGTCGTCGATCTCTGGCCGCGGGGCTATTTGCAGCCGCCGGACGTCATGCCGGTCGCCAAGTGGGTTACGGAAGATTGAACGATCGACTGCAGCTTTTCAACGAAAAAGGCTCCAGCCGATTTGAAGACGCGCAAAGCCGGTGCTCGCTCCGCCGAACGTTCACAGTTTGTGAGATTTTGTTTCGAGCTCACTCCCGGATAGATCCGAGAGTGTGCTCTCGCCGATTGCGCGCTGGCGCTAAACCTTCAGGTTCTCAGCTGATGTCTTGCCGCGATTTGCGATCTCTTCGTACTCGACCGTCTGTCCTTCATTGAGCGTCGAAAGACCAGCTTTCTCCACCGCCGAAATATGAACGAACACGTCCTTGCCGCCACTAGAGGGCTGGATGAACCCATAACCCTTGGTTGGGTTGAACCACTTCACCGTACCTTTAGCCATTAACGTCGTCTCCGCGGAATCAAAAAAAACAAAACGGACCGCCGGTCCCCGCACATACCGGCCCGCCCGCTACACAGGATACGCAGATTACGACACGCTTGATAGCTTAAACGGCACGGCGATTCGGGCGGAAACGAGCCGTATCTTGGTCTTTTTGCGCCTTTTTTGCCTGTTTCCCGGTTATTTTGACGTGGTGCGCTCCCTCTCCCGCTTGCGGGGGGAGGGTCGGGGAGGGGGAGTCTCCGCAATAACCGACGTTCTAGTTTGGCAAGAGAGCCCCCACCTGGCGCGCGTGCCCGCGTCGATCTCCCTTCGCAGGCGGAAAACGTGGGAAGCATGCACGACAGGGCCTTCAGTACGTTGCTGCGAGATAATCAACGATCTTGCCGACATCGGCATCATCGATCGGCGCACCATAGACCTTGATCATCTTCGTCACTTCCGCCTGCCAGAAATCCTTCTTGAATTTTTCGCCGCGCGGCTGCGTGTTGATGTAATCGGTGGAGTGGCACGCGGTGCAATTCTTCTGCACCACTTCGAGATTGGGGCCGGGCTTCAACGCGGCAGTTTCTTCCGGAAGCCTGTACGACAGCGGCGCGGCGTAGACCGAAACAACACTTGAGGCTGTGGCGAGGGTGACTGCGAGGAGCAATTGATGCTTCATGTTCGCTTTCCTCATGCCGCGGTGACGCGAATGGTTTCGACGACGTTGCGCAGATAGCCGGCCGGATTCCACAGCGGATCCATCGGCTGGGTGTCGCCGGCATTGTTGGTGGCACGCACCTTGAGCTCGTGGCTGCCTGCCGCGAGCTTCACCGGCAGCCTCCATTCGCGGAACGAATATTTGCCGAGATCCTTGCCGAGTTTCGCTGGCGTCCAGGTCTTGCCGCCATCGGTCGAGACCGCGACCTCCTTGATGCCCTTGCCGCCGTCGAACGCGATCCCCTTCAACGTTGTGCTGCCCGGCTTCAACCTGGCGCCGTCGGCGAGGCTGGTGATGAACGAGCGCACGGTGAAGCGGTTGATCGGAATCGTCGCTTTTGGCGCGGTCCCCGGATCGACGCAATTGCACGGCGTATCGGGAATCCGGTAGGCGGACTTCATCCAGAAGCCGTCGAACACATTATCGAGCACTGTGATCTCGTTGAGGTGTTTGACCCAATAGGTGCCGTAATAGCCGGGCACCACGAGACGGAGCGGGAAGCCGTTGAGGAGGGGCAGGTCCGCGCCGTTCATGCCATAGGCCAGCATCACCTCGCCGTCGCCGGCGTGATCGATATCGAGCGCTTTGACGAAATCCGGCGTCTTGTCGCTAACCGGCCCGTCCATGCCGTTGAAGGTGACTTGTTTGGCGCCCTGCTGGACGCCGGCCATGTCGAGCACGGTCTTCAGCGGCACGCCGCGCCAGCGTGCGTTGCCCATCGCGCCACTGCCGAGCTGACCACCGGCGACGCGCGGATTGAAGAAGCCGCGGCTGTTGCCCGAACATTGATTGACGGCGACGATCTCGCTCGCCTTGAGCTTCTTGATGTCTTTCAGCGAGAGTCTTAGCGAACGATCGACCTTGCCCTTGACCTCCAGCGTGAATTTATCGGGATCGATGTTGTAGGGTATGTCGGCCAGATGATAGCGGACAAAAAACGCATCGTTCGGCGTGATCGGACCGTCGTTGAAGATGGAGAAGGGCGTTTCCAGTTGCGGCGGCCGGCTGGTCAGCCCGATCATCGGGCGCTTCTGCGGGTATTT
>JBJMTR010000216.1:0-14141 GCA_045811565.1 Bradyrhizobium sp. | reverse complement strand
TGGTCAACAGCGCCGGCATCAACGTGCCGAAGCGAAGCTGGGCCGAGATGGAACTGGAAGGCTGGGACAAGCTCGTCGAGATCAATCTCAACGGCGTCTTGTATTGCATGCGCGCGGTGCTGCCCGCGATGCGCAGGCAGAAGGACGGCTGCATCATCAACGTTGCGTCGTGGGCCGGCCGCCACGTGTCGAAAATGCCGGGACCCGCCTACACGACGACCAAACACGCGGTGTTGGCGCTGACCCATTCCTTCAACATGGACGAATGCGTCAATGGCTTGCGCGCGTGCTGCCTGTCGCCGGGCGAGGTGGCGACGCCGATCCTGAAGCTGCGGCCGGTGGTGCCGAGCGAGGAAGAACAGGCAAAAATGCTGCAGCCGGAAGATTGCGGCCGCACCATCGCTTTCGTCGCCAGCCTGCCGCCGCGGGTCTGCGTCAACGAAATCCTGATCAGCCCGACCTGGAACAGAGGGTTTATCCAGACGCCGCATAGCCGGGATTAGCGCAGCCTCTTTCCACGTGTCGTCCCTGCGAAAGCGGAGATCCATAACCACCGATATTAGTTGTGGCACCAAGCCGCCGCCCAGCCTTCGCAACAACCCGCGCCTGTCGTTATGGGCCCCTGCTTTGGCAGGGGCGACGGGGAAGTTTGAACCGTGCACCCCACGGCCGGGCCCGAAGATAGTTTCAAGCATCACGATAAATTATTCTGCGAAACCGCCTTCCAAGATCTCCCGTAGTTCGGGCCAACGACGACGCGTCACAGCAACCGTGTCGTTGTTGCCCTTCATCGCCGGCGGAGGTCCGCCGGTCACCTCAAACATCGGGAGACATATCCATGTCGAAGCGTATTGCACTTCTGTCCGCCGCGGTCTTCAGCGCGCTGGTACTCACCAACACCATCCTTGCGCCCGTTCATGCCGAGCAAAAGACCGTAATGGTCGGCGGCGCCGCGATGTTCCCCTCCAAGAACATCATCCAGAACGCGGTCAACTCCAAGGACCACACCACGCTGGTCGCCGCGGTGAAGGCCGCGGGGCTTGTCGAAACGCTGGAAGGCAGGGGCCCGTTCACGGTGTTCGCGCCGACCAACATGGCGTTCGGCAAGCTGCCGGCCGGCACCGTCGACACGCTGGTGAAGCCGGAGAACAAGCCGACCCTGACCAAGATCCTGACCTATCACGTCGTACCCGGCCGGCTGGAAGCCTCCAGCCTGTCCGACGGCAAGAAACTCAAGACCGCCGAGGGCGAGGAACTGACCGTGAAGCACAAGGACGGCAAGATCTGGATCGTCGATGCCAAGGGCGGTTCCTCGATGGTCACGATCTCCAATGTCAACCAGTCGAACGGCGTGATCCATGTGGTCGATACCGTGCTGATGCCGGCGTCATGACCCCGCGCGCTCCTGACTAGCCCCAACGGGACGCGTGAGCTGGCGAGCCGGGGCAGCTCGGCTCGCAATTTTGTGACCACGATGCCGTGCAGGCATCCAACTGATAGACCGCGATGCCGTAACGGAAACGCGGTTTCCGGCGTATAACCGGTAACGATTTTCGAGCAGGAAGTAGCCAAGGAAATGGTCATGTCGAGCCTTGCAGTGAGTGACGAGCACGTGAGTCCCACCACGGTAAAAATCGTTCAGCCGGCGTGGGTGCGGGTCCTGCACTGGATCAATGCGGTTGCGATGATCATCATGATCATGTCGGGATGGCAGATCTACAACGCGTCGCCGCTGTTTAGTTTCCGCTTCTCTAGCAGCATCACGCTGGGCGGCTGGCTCGCCGGCGCGCTGCTCTGGCACTTTGCCGCGATGTGGCTATTGATGGTCAACGGCTTGATCTATCTGGCCCTTGGATTTGCCACCGGTCGCTTTCGCAAGAAGCTGTTCCCGATCACGCCGGCGGGCCTCATCTCCGATACCAAGGCCGCGCTGACCGGAAAACTGTCGCATGACGATCTGACCAGATACAATTACGTGCAGAAGCTGCTCTACGCCGGCATCATCGTCGTCGGCGTCGTCATCGTGCTGTCGGGCCTGTCGATCTGGAAACCGGTGCAGCTGCAATGGCTGGCGGCGCTGTTCGGTGGCTACGAAGGCGCGCGTTACGTCCACTTCATCTGTATGGCTTTGATAGTCGCTTTCCTGGTGGTCCATGTCGCGCTCGCGGTGCTGGTGCCGAAGAGCCTGCGCGCGATGATCATTGGACGCTGACAAGGAGAAACATCATGGGCGGCAAGCGTTCATTTCTGATACCCGGCGTCGACAGGAAGCTCCTGGTGAGGGATGCCGTGAAGGTAATGCCGGATCTTACGCGCCGGCGCTTCATCTCCGGCGGGGCCAGTCTTGGCGCGCTCACGCTGCTGACAGGCTGCAACGTCGTCGACAGTTCTTCGGCCGAGGAAATGCTGAAGAAAGTTTCGAAATTCAACGACGCCGTGCAAGCGTGGATGTTCAATCCCGATGCGCTGGCGCCGACTTTTCCGGAAAGCGCCATCACAAAGCCATTTCCGTTCAACGGCTATTACGAGGTCGACGAGGCGCCTGAAATCGATGGCAAGGATTGGAACCTCGAGGTGCGGGGGCTCGTCGAGAACAGCAAGCCGTGGACGCTGGAGGAGCTTTACAAGCTGCCGCAGGTCAAGCAGGTCACGCGTCATATCTGCGTCGAGGGCTGGAGCGCGATCGGAAGCTGGACCGGCACGCCGTTGCGCGATTTCCTGAAGATTGTCGGCGCCGATACCCGCGCAAAATATGTCTGGTTCCAGTGCGCCGACAAGGACGGCTACAATTCACCTTTGGACATGCGCAGCGCGCTGCATCCGCAAACGCAGATGACGTTCAAATTCGCCGACGAGATCCTGCCGCGCGCCTACGGTTTTCCGATGAAGATCCGGGTCCCGACAAAACTCGGCTTCAAGAACCCGAAATACGTGATCTCCATGGAAGTCACCAACGACTACAAAGGCGGCTATTGGGAAGACCAGGGCTATAATTCCTTTAGTGGGAATTAGAGTTCCTCATGGGGCGGCGGCGTTCCATCGGAGTGCCGTCTCGAACCACGAGGACCGATGCGGCATCCTTCGAAACGCGGCCTGAAGGCCGCTCCTCAGGACGAGGATGACGGCTTCAGCTTCTTCTGAAATGCCGATAAAAGCGCGCCGGCCGCCAGCATCGCGGCGGAAACATTTAGCGCAAACGACAGGCTGCCCATCGCATCGGTGATCGCGCCGACAACGATTGGCCCCAGCGTCTGGCCGATGCCGAAAGAAATCGTCATCGCGGCGATCGCGGTCGGCCAGGCGGCCGGCGGATAGTTGAAGCGTACGAAGGCGGTGGTCGATCCCACCACCGCAAAAAAGGCGACGCCGAATACCAGCGCCGAGATCGCCAGCAACAGCGGCGAATGTCCGAAGATCGGCAAGCTCGCGCCAAGGGCATTGACGCCGAGAATGATCGTGGTGCTCAGGCCGCCGCGATCGAGCGCCAGCACCCGCCGCCATACCCACGGGGTCCCAAACGCACTGACACCGATCAGGCTCCAGAATGTGCTTTGTGCCGCCGCGCCGCCGCCGCCATCGCGGACGTAGGCGATCATGAAGGTCATGTAGGCGATATAACCGGCGCCGAACAGGAAATAGGCGGTGAGATAGATCAGCACCGGCGGGACGGCGAATTTGCTGGAGCCCGCGCGATCTATCGCGGCGGTGGCGCTAAGCGGTGCCAGCAGCAGTGGGAGGATCATGATGAGGGAGAGCAGCGTCATCGCCCACCACACGATCCACCACGATCCCGGCCCAAAACTTTCCAGCACGAAAGGTGCGACCAGGCCCGACGACAGGATGCCGAGGCCGGGTCCGGCGTAGAACAGACTTAACAGAAAATTGGCTCGTTCGGGGCGCGATTGCGCGATTGTTGCCGCCAGCGCCGCGCCGCCGACGAATCCGGCGGCCGCGCCGAGGCCCGCCAGCAGACGCGCGAAGCTCAGCAGGACGAAGTTGCCCGAAATGGCGCTCAGCGCCAGCGAGAGCAGGGCGGCAAGCGTTCCCCAGCGCACGGCATTAGACAGTCCGAAGCGCCTGATCATCCGCGACGCCAGCAATGCACCGGCGAGATAACCAACAGCGTTGACGGTGTTCAGGAAGCCGGCTGCGGAATAGGACCAGCCGAGCGAGTCGCGCATGTCAGGCAGCACCAGCGCATAGGCGAAGCGGCCGATGCCCAGGCCGATCACGGGCGCAAGCGACAGGATGAGGATCAGCCGCGCGGGATGCGCAGGCGGTGCGGGACGGTCAGGGGCTCTCACGGAATTCTCCGACAGAGCCTGCAATGTGGCAGGCAAAGGGCTGGTTGCACAGGCCGCGCGCCCGCAATGGTGTCTTGCCAATCGCGCAACGCCGCTCTAGCACTCCGCGCGGATTTCTTCGTCATTGCCCGGGCTTGACCCGGCAATCCAGCTTTCTTGAAGGATGGATGCCCGGGTGAAGCCCGGGCAAGACGAATTGGATAAGGAAACAATTAGATGGCGACCCATAAACTGCTGCTTCTCCCCGGCGACGGCATCGGCCCCGAAGTGATGGCGGAGGTGCAGCGCCTGATCGACTGGCTGAACGCGCAGGGCATTGCGCATTTCGAGACCGAGCAGGGGCTGGTCGGCGGTTCGGCTTATGACGCGCACAAGGTCTCTATCACCGAGGACTGCATGGCGAAGGCGAAGGCCGCCGATGCCGTGATCTTCGGCGCGGTCGGCGGGCCGAAGTGGGACAGCGTGGCCTACGAGGCGCGGCCTGAAGCCGGTCTGTTGCGGCTACGCAAGGATCTCGTCTTGTTCGCGAATCTGCGCCCTGCCGTGTGCTATCCGGCGCTGGCCGATGCCTCGAGCCTGAAGCGCGAGGCAGTGGAAGGGCTCGATATCATGATCGTGCGCGAGCTCACCGGCGGTGTTTATTTCGGCGAGCCCAAAACCATCACCGATCTCGGCAACGGGCAGAAGCGCGCGATCGACACGCAGGTTTACGACACCTATGAGATCGAGCGCATCGCGCGCGTCGCGTTCGACCTGGCGCGCAAGCGCCGCAACAAGCTGACCTCGATGGAAAAGCGCAATGTCATGAAGTCGGGTGTGCTCTGGAACGAGGTGGTCACGCAGGTGCATGCGCGCGAGTACAAGGACGTAACACTTGAGCATCAGCTCGCTGATTCCGGCGCCATGAACCTGGTGAAAGCGCCGAAGCAGTTCGACGTCATCGTGACAGACAATCTGTTCGGCGACATGCTCTCGGATATCGCGGCGATGCTGACGGGATCGCTCGGCATGTTGCCGTCGGCATCTCTTGGCGAAATCGATGCGAAAACAAAAAAGCGCCGCTCGCTGTTCGAGCCGGTGCACGGCTCGGCACCCGATATCGCCGGCAAAGGCCTCGCCAACCCGATCGCGATGATTTCGTCATTCGGGATGGCGCTCCGCTATTCCTTCGACATGGGCGCGCTTGCCGACAAGGTCGAAGCCGCAATCGCGGCGGTGCTTGCCAGCGGCCTGCGCACCGCGGATATCAAGTCCGAAGGTACGATGCCCGCCAGCACGACGCAGATGGGCGAAGCAATTTTAAAGGAATTGCAGAAGCTCCACGCGTAAACGCGTCACACGCGCTGTCGTCCCGGCCTCGAGCCGGGACCAATAAGCACAACCGTTTGTTGTTGCGCAAAAGCCGGCGAACAGCCGTTTCCAAAACGAGAAGCCGCAGCGGTCCCGGCGCTTCGCCGGGACGACAATCGCGTGCTCGTCTAACTCAATACAGCGGGAACGCCGTCGGGTAGCCGCCGAGATCCGACGGCGGGTTAAGTGGCTGGCGGTCGATCGGTCGGTTAAGGTTTTCGCGCCCGAACGATGGGTACCCGATCGCCGGCGGAAACGCGTAGTCAGTGAATTTGCGCTCGCCCGGCAGCACCTCGGTGCCGGCGTCGAGCCAGGAGCGCGTGGTAATGTAGACGCGGGTGTTCGGCCCCTGCTGATAGGAGCGGTTGGGACCCTGCTGCCCATAATAGGGACGGCCATCGCGGTCGTATTGCTGACGCTTGGTCTGCGCGCTCGCCGGGCTCGTGCCGAATCCGACCGCGACGACGGCGGCCGCAGCAAGCAACACCGCGAGCCTGGTCGCAGCAGGGAATTTAGGGGTCATCGCATCCTCGTCATTACGCCCGTTCGGGCCGGCGGGTCGCCGCACTGATCGGCGCGCATTCTAGCCGCGGTCGACCCATCGTCACTAGGTTAAATGGGCCACACCGCGTCACATAATGCGAGAGCCGGCGCGAAAGTTTCATGAAAACCAGTGCCTTGCCGCAATATAACGATCAAAGCGCGCCCGCCAGAAATATCCCTGCGGCGACATCGGCGACCGCCGGTCCGGCTCGCTCAATTCGACGCCGGGGCGATAGATCTCCAATTCGGCGGTCGGTTTTCTCACTTGGTCGGTCCAACGGAACGCGTCCTTGCCGCCGCTCTCAAGGGTGCCGAGGATATCGTAAGCCTCTGTTTTATCGCGTGAATCGAATTGGCTGACGGCGAACCCCGGTGACGAACGCCTCGCGAGGCTCCAGCCGGCCTTTGCTGAAGGCTCCATCGCTGACGCCCAGCGATGGCAAGCAGCGCCAGCGTCACCACATAGGGAAATCGGGCGTGCCGCAGACTTCGTCGGCGAAGGCTGTCAGCGCCGGATGAATTCTGGTCATATAACTGGAATCGGCCGGTTGGCCCAAAACGAACGCTCAAATGCGCAACCGCCAAATGCTTAAACGTTAGGTCTGACGTTGTCTTAACGGCATTTCTCGCATAGAAGCGCTGCTCTTCCTTTTCTGCTGATAGCGGGCAGGGGGGCATTTTTCTTCGGAGAGTGAACGATGGGTTACAAAGTCGCGCTGGTCGGAGCGACCGGTAATGTCGGGCGGGAAATGCTCAACATCCTCGACGAACGTAAATTCCCCGCTGACGAGGTGGTGGCGCTTGCGTCGCGCCGCAGCGTGGGCGTGGAAGTTTCGTATGGCGACCGCACCCTGAAGGTCAAAGCGCTTGAGCATTACGATTTCTCCGACGTAGACATCTGCCTGATGTCGGCGGGCGGCGCGGTGTCGAAGGAATGGTCACCCAAAATTGGCGCCGCCGGCGCTGTCGTGATCGACAATTCGTCGGCCTGGCGGATGGATCCCGACGTGCCGCTGATCGTTCCCGAAGTGAATGCGGATGCGATGGGTGGTTTCGTCAAGAAGAACATCGTCGCCAACCCGAATTGCTCGACCGCACAGCTCGTGGTGGCGCTGAAGCCGTTGCACGATAAGGCGGTGATCAAGCGCGTGGTGGTCGCGACCTATCAATCGGTCTCGGGCGCCGGCAAGGACGCAATGGACGAATTGTTCTCGCAGACCAAGGCTGTCTATACCAATGACGAACTGATCAACAAGAAATTCCCGAAGCGTATCGCCTTCAACGTCATCCCCGAGATCGACGTGTTCATGGAGGACGGCTACACCAAGGAAGAGTGGAAGATGATGGCGGAGACCAAGAAGATTCTTGATCCCAAAATCAAGCTGACCGCGACCTGCGTGCGGGTGCCGGTCTTCGTCGGCCATTCGGAGGCTGTCAACATCGAGTTCGAGAAGCCGATCTCGGCGGATGAAGCGCGCATTATCCTGCGCAACGCACCGGGCTGCCTCGTGATAGACAAGCTGGAGCCCGGCGGCTACGTCACGCCATACGAAGCGGCCGGCGAGGACGCCACCTATATCAGCCGCATCCGCGAGGATGCGACGGTGGAGAACGGCCTGTCGCTGTGGTGCGTGTCGGACAATCTTCGCAAGGGCGCTGCGCTGAACGCGGTGCAGATCGCCGAATGTCTCGTCAACCGCAAGCTGATCAGCGCCAAGAAAAAGGCGGCGTAAAAGGCGGGCCTAGAGTCGACTGATGGTGAGCGGTAGGGAGTTGTCGCCGCGATGACTGACGAGCCGGCTCCCTACCGCCCTAATCCGACCCTCAAACGCGTCGAGGGCGGCCTCGAAAGCGTGATCTTCAACAGCCGCTGGCTGATGGCGCCGTTCTATCTCGGCCTCGTGGTCAGCCTTGCGGTGCTGTTGCTGAAGTTCTGCATGATCCTGTGGGAGTTCATCGTCCACGCCCCCGGCTCGAAGGAATCCGACATAATCCTCGGCGTGCTCAGCCTGATCGACGTTTCGCTGACCGGCAACCTGATCCTGATCGTGGTGTTTTCCGGCTACGAGAATTTCGTCTCGAAGATCGATCCCGGTGGCCATCCGGATTGGCCGGACTGGATGACCAAGATCCATTTCGGCGGGCTGAAGCAGAAGCTGCTCGCCTCGATCGTCGCAATCTCCGCAATTCAAGTTCTGAAGGCGTTCATGAACATCGACGTCGTATTCGATGCCCAGAAGCTGGGCTGGCTGGTGGGCGTACATCTGGTGTTTGTGGTCTCGGCGGTTATGCTGGCGCTCTCTGACCGCTGGGGCGGTGGCGACCATGGAGGTGAGTAGGTTCGCGAATAGCGAGTAGACAAGGTTCCACCGATACGCGCTATTCGCCGGTCTGCAGCTGTTCCGTCACGCTGCGAAACTCCTTTGCCGCTTGGTCAAGCACGAACAGCGAACCTTCGGCGACGCCGAAATAGGCGCCGTGCAAATCGATCTCGCCGCGCTTGACACGCTCTCGCACGAACGGAAACGTCATGAGATTTTCGAGGCTGCGGAACACTGCGGCCTTCTCGATCCTGATGGTAAAATCCTGCATCGTTTCGTGATCGCGCTGTTCCACCACTTCGCCGGGCTTGATGAACATTTGCATCCACTTGCCGATGAAATCGCCGGGCGACAGCGGCTGGATCTTGTCGATAAAGGCACGGATGCCGCCGCACTGGGCGTGGCCGAGCACGACGATGTGTTTCACGCGGAGAACGCTGACCGCATATTCCAGCGCCGCTGAGACGCCATGGGTACCACTGTCGGGCTGGTAGACCGGCACCAGGTTGGCGACGTTGCGCACAACGAACAGTTCGCCCGGCCCGGCGTCAAAGATCACTTCCGGCGACACGCGGGAATCGCAGCAGCCGATCACCATCACGGCAGGCGACTGGCCGCGCCGGGCCAGCTCGCGGTAGCGTGTCTGTTCGGTCGGCAGCCGCTGCGTCGTAAAGCTCCGGTAGCCGTCGAGCAGATGTTGCGGAAATGTTGCCATCGCTCTTGGCTAACCATATGCCGATGACCGGAACAAGGCTTTCGGACCGGGGCTCGAAATGATAGGGCGTGTGGCCTAACGCCCAAAGAGGAAGGCAGCCATGATCCGCCCGCGCCGCAGCCTGTTGTTCATGCCCGGATCGAACCCGCGAGCGCTGGAAAAGGCGCGCATTCTGCCCGCCGACGGCATCATCCTCGACCTCGAGGATTCGGTCGCGCCGGACGCCAAGGCGCTGGCGCGCGACCAGATCGCGCAAGCGGTCGCGACAAAGGGATTCGGCAAGCGCGAGGTGCTGATCCGCGTCAACAGCCTGGACACGCCGTGGTGGATCGACGACGTCACCATGGCCGGGAAGGCGCGTCCCGACGGCATTCTGGTGCCGAAGATTTCCAGCGTCGAGGATCTGAAGGCTATCGCCGATCGCTTAAGCGACATTAACGCCCCGACCTCGATCCGGGTCTGGGCGATGATCGAAACCGCGCGCGCGGTCCTGCATGCCGATGAGCTGGCCGCGGCGTCGAAGGATTCCGAGACCAGGCTTGCCGGCTTCGTGTTCGGGCCGAACGATATTTCACGGGAGACGCGGATTCGCATGCAACCCGGCCGCGCCGCGATGATTCCGATGATCACCCATTGTATTCTGGCGACGCGCGCGCATGGCCTCGAAATCCTCGATGGGCCCTATGGCGATTTCTCGAATATCGACGGCTTTGCCGCGGAATGCGCGCAGGGCCGCGATCTCGGTTTTGACGGCAAGACGCTGATTCACCCCGGCCAGATCGAGGCCTGCAACGCGATCTTCACGCCGCCCGCCGAGGAGGTCGCGCAGGCGCGCAAGATCATCGCGGCGTTCGAGCAACCGGAAAACGCATCGCGCGGCGCGATCCAGCTCGATGGGCGCATGGTGGAGCGGCTGCATGCCGACATGGCCAAGCGCACGATCGCGATTGCGGACGCGATCGCGGCGATGGACCATTAAAACAAGATCTTCTTCCAAGGGGAGCGGGTGAGAGCGGCGCGCAAGGCTCACATCCAGAGCGTTGATGACTTTTCTTCGAATCGTCATCACGCTCTATCCTTTTGTTTGAGCATGATCTCCGCGCAAACCCTTAGCGTTTGTCGCGGGAAAACCGGTACCCACTTTTCCGGATCAGGCTCTAAGGCCCAAATCTCTCCGCTGCCCACGCACAGAGACTGCCGGGAATCGGCGGCTGATTGCCGCGACCCTTCGGCGAGATGTGCAGGCCGAGAATCTCGGGATCGTTCAGCAGCTTCGAAAAATCCGTCGGTTCAAAAAACAATTTCGGCTCGGCATGCACGGCGTAGAAAGATTGCTTTGGCAGCGCGTGCTGCAATTCGTTCGAGCGGCGGGCGAGCGCCGTCAGCGAGGCCGGGCCGTAGATCGCCACGCGAATATCCGAGATGCGGTTGGACCTACCGCGCAGTTGACGCATCATGAAGGTCAGGCGGTGCCGCAGCGCGAGCCAGTCCGGCGTCAGGTCTTCCTGTTCCATCAGGTCTTCGAACGCGGTCACGATCGCGTGGCGCGATGGCAGATACAGAACCGAGTTGCCGAGCTGGCGCCGACGTTCCCAGGCGAAATAAGGTTTTGCGGGATCGATCTCGACCGGCTTCAGCAACAGCACGTCGGCATCCAGCCAGAGGCCGGCGCGCTGCGCCATCAGCCGCATCCGGAAGAAATCGCTGAACTGCAAAATGGTCCAGTCGCGCCAGGATCCGTCGGGCTGCGGCGGCCTGAGCTTTTCGGAAAAAACGTGTGGCAGGATCGCCTCGGCTTCGGCGTTGCCGACGCCCTCGGGTAAACCCGGCAGCGGATCAAAACTGTAGACGGTGACGCTGTGACCCGCCGCGACCTGCGATCGCAGGCAGGTTCGCCTGAGACGATCAAGCGGGCCGTGCCAGAAGGTGACGACGTCGGGACGCATACGTCACCTTGCCGGGATGAAATCAGGCCCAGGCGCGCTCGTTGCTGGCCTTCGCCTCATAGGCGTCGATCGAGGACTTCTTTTCCATCGTCAACCCGATGTCGTCGAGGCCGTTGATCAGGCAGTGCTTGCGGAAGGGTTCGATCTCGAACTTCACCTTGCCGCCATCGGGACCACGGATCTCCTGATTGGGAAGATCGATGGTCAGCGTCGCATTGGCGCCGCGCTCGGCGTCGTCGAACAACTTGTCGAGGTCTTCCTGACTGACGCGGATCGGCAGGATGCCATTCTTGAAGCAGTTGTTGTAGAAGATGTCGCCGAACGAGGTCGAGATCACGCAACGGATGCCGAAATCCAGCAGCGCCCACGGCGCGTGCTCGCGGCTCGAGCCGCAGCCGAAATTGTCGCCGGCGACCAGCACCTTGGCGTTGCGATAGGCCGGCTTGTTGAGGATGAAGTCCGGGTTCTCGCTGCCGTCGTCCTCGTAGCGCTGCTCCGAGAACAGCCCCTTGCCAAGTCCGGTGCGCTTGATGGTCTTCAGGTACTGCTTCGGGATGATCATGTCGGTGTCGACATTGATGATCTTCAAGGGCGCCGCGACGCCTTCCAGGGTGGTGAATTTGTCCATCGATCGCACTTCCCGGCTGAGATGAAGGGATAGGTCGGTTATTTATCGCGGATGGGACGGCCGTTAAAGGGCCAATTCTGCAGGGGACCCCTGTTTTGACGCGTTTTCGCAACGTGAACCGGTGCCCGCTATCCAAGTGCGGGGCAGGCTTTCGCTCGAAAACGCTTTACCCCGCAGAAGCCTCGATCGCCTCCATGTCGGCGTCGGACAGGCCAAAATGGTGGCCGATCTCGTGGATCAGCACGTGGCGGACGATGTGGCCCAGCGTCTCGTCGTGTTCGGCCCAGTAATCCAGGATCGGCCGGCGGTACAGCCAGATCATGTTGGGCAGCCGCGCAATGTCCTGATTGCTTTGATGCGGCAGACCGAGGCCATGGAACAGGCCGAGCAGGTCGAATTCGCTTGTCGCGCCCATTTCGTCGAGCACTTCATCGGTCGGAAAATCGTCGACGCGGACGATCACGCCCTCGCACAGGGCGCGAAAGCCCTTTGGCAGGCGCTCGAAAATCTCGTGCGCCATGGCCTCCATTTCGGCGAGCGACGGCGCTTTTGCGGATGTCCACATCGTCCCTGTTTAGAGCATGATCGGGAAAAGTGGGAATCGGTTTTCCGTAAAGCTCATGCTGAAATCCGATGGTTTCCGGCGATGTGCCTGGCGGTTTTGCGCAGTTGACCTTGGCGAGGCAATCGGAGACCGTACGGCCGACAACAAATTTTGGGTGGGCGGAAATGATGCGGATTGTGACGGTGGCGCTACTGGCGGGCTCGACCGGATTTCTGCTCGCGGCGATGGGCGCGCAGGCTCAGACGACGCCGTCCGGGCTCCGGACCGCGCAAGCCTCGACATTAGCGATTACGGATGCGTCCGCACAACGCCGGCGACCGCTGCGGCGCGTGCCGATCTATCGGCCGGACCATTGGGAGCCGGACGTCATTCCCCGTTACAATCCCGGCCCGAACGCCGTGCGCGACTGCACCGCGACCTACGTGCAGGAATACCGTCCGAGCGGCACCGTGATCACGCCGCGCATGAATTGTTACTGGCGCCCCGGTTAGAATCCAGCGCTCGCTGACGCGCGAGCGATGTCAAGCCAAGCTCTGAAAATCTTCAGAAGAGACCACGGCAATCCACCGCCAGATTTGCCGGGCAACAGAGTGTTGATCGCTGCGGCGGAACGGTGGCGCAGTCATTCACATCCCATTCACGTCATCCGCTATCTGCTTGCAATCTGCGTCGCCGCAACGTGGCTTCGATTCAGGCCATCGTTGCAGACGTGAATCCGAGGACCTAAAGGAGATAACTTATGATGACGATGAAAGTTCTGGGGCTTGCAGCCATTGGCGCATTGCTCGTCGTGGCCGCGCCAACCGAGCGCGCAGAGGCGGTCTCGCTCAATAGCCCCGGCACGGCTGCCGCGGTCCAGGATAATACGAAGCAGGCGGCGACCGAGGTAGAATGGCGTCGTGGCTGGCACCGTCATCATCGCCATCACCGTTGGCATCACCGCCGCCACTGGGACCGCTGACAGGAGCGCGGCAGTTTAGCGCAGCGCGCACAGGCCCGTGAGCAGCGGGCCTGTGTTCGTTTCAGCCACGAAACCGGCATGATCGCCCCGTGCTATCGAAGCTCTCGGTCACCAGCAGGAGTTTTCCCGTCATGAAGGGATGGATCGCTGCAGCGATTGTTACAGGCGTTTTGGCGCTCGCAGGGTCATCGGCAGGCACAGCCGCGGCAGCGCCGCAGGTGACCAAGCAAATCGCGGATCCATCTGACGCGACCGACATCAGCGCGCGCCGCTACTACCGACCTGACTATCGCTATGGGCATCGTCCGCATTACCGGCCTTATCCCTATTACTACGCACGCCCCTCCTACTATCGACCGTACCCCTACTACACGCCGGCGCCCTTCACGTTCGGCATCGGCTTCGGGCCGTTCTGGTGGTAAGCAAGGACTTTTGTCACAGCGTTGAAGTGAGTTGAGCGCCTCACTTCGACCCAAACCCTTTCGCCAGCAGCACGATGCCCTGCGCGCCGGCTTTGCGGTCTTTCGAAATTTCAAGATATTCCGTCGAGTCCGCCCACGCGCGAAAGGCGGCGTCGTCGGGAAACGACATCAGCACCAGCTTGTCGCGATCCCACACGCCTTCCAGCACCTCGGGGCTTTCGTCGGCCGATAACAAGCGTCCGCTGAATTTTTTGAACACGTCGAGGAAGCGTGCCTGATAGCGATCATAGGCGGCACGGTCGGTCATCTTGAGCTGCACGATGACATAGACGGTCAATTCTAAAGTCCTCCCTTTTCGCGCGCATTCATGGCGCGTTCACTTGGCT
>JBJMTR010000215.1:0-8566 GCA_045811565.1 Bradyrhizobium sp. | reverse complement strand
TCGGTGACCCCCGGGCAGATGGTGGTCAAGATCGTCCATGACGAGCTGATCGCCACGCTCGGCTCCGACGGCCAGGCCATCGACCTCAATGCCGTCCCGCCGGTCGCGATCATGATGGTCGGCCTGCAGGGCTCCGGCAAAACCACCACCACCGCGAAGATCGCGAGAAGGCTCCGCGAGCGCAATTCCAAGGTGCTGATGGCCTCGCTCGACACACGCCGCCCCGCGGCGATGGAGCAGCTCGCCGTGCTCGGCCGCGACCTCGAGATCCCGACGCTGCCGATCGTGGCCGGCCAAAAGCCGCAGCAGATCGCGCGCCGTGCGTTGGAGGCCGCAAAACTCGGCGGCTACGACGTACTGCTGCTCGACACCGCCGGCCGCACCACGCTCGACGAAGAAATGATGACGGAGGCGGCGGAGATCAAAACCGCGGCCAATCCGCATGAAGTGCTGCTGGTCGCGGATTCGCTGACGGGCCAGGACGCCGTCAATCTCGCGCGCTCGTTCGACCAGCGCGTCGGCCTGACCGGCATCGTGCTGACCCGCGTCGATGGCGACGGTCGCGGCGGCGCCGCATTGTCGATGCGCGCAGTCACCGGCAAGCCGATCAAGCTGATCGGCACCGGCGAAAAAACCGACGCGTTGGAGGACTTCCATCCCAACCGCATCGCCGGCCGCATTCTCGGCATGGGCGACGTGGTGTCGCTGGTGGAAAAAGCCGCGGCGAACATCGACGCCGAAAAGGCCGCACGCACCGCCGAGCGGATGCGCAAGGGCCAGTTCGACCTCAGCGATATGCGGGAACAATTGCTGCAGATGGCGAATATGGGCGGCATCAGCGGGCTGATGGGCATGATGCCCGGCATCGCCAAGATGAAGAACCAGATCGCCAACATGGGCATCGACGACAAGATCATTAAGCGCCAGGTCGCGGTTATCGATTCGATGACCCGCCAGGAGCGCAAGAATCCCGATATCCTGAAAGCCAGCCGCAAGAAGCGCATCGCCGCCGGTTCCGGCCAGAGCGTCGAACAGGTCAACAAGCTGCTCAAGATGCACCGGAACATGGCCGACATGATGAAGGCGATGGGTTCGGGCAAGCGCGGTCCGCTCGCAGGCATCGCGCAGGCGATGGGCTTTGGCGGCGGCATGCCGGCGCCGACGCCGGAGCAGTTGAAGGCGCTGGCGGAGAAAATGCCGGGTGGTGCCGGGCCGGGCGGCCTTCCCAACCTGCCAAAGGATCTTCCGGTCGGGCTGCGCCAAGGTCTGCCGAACTTGCCGGGACTTACCGGCTTGAGCGGCAAGCCGACGCTGCCGGGCCTCGGCGGCTTTCCGGGCAAGAAGAAATGAGGAAAACCTCTCCGTCATTCCGGGACGCGCCTTCGCTAATTGAACAGACCCAAATCAAACCACACTCAGGAGCACCAAATGTCAGTCGTTATCCGCCTTGCCCGCGCAGGCACCAAGAAGCGTCCGGTCTATCACGTCGTCGTCGCTGACTCGCGCTTTCCGCGCGATGGCCGCTTCATCGAGCGGCTCGGCCATTTCAATCCGCTGCTGCCAAAGGACAACGAGGCGCGGCTGAAGCTCGACATGGACAAGGTCAAGGCGTGGCTCGACAAGGGCGCGCAGCCGTCGGACCGCGTGACACGCTTCCTCGACGCCGCCGGCATCGTGAAGCGCGCCGCGCGCAACAATCCCGAAAAGGCCGTGCCGCGCAAGGAGCGCAAGGCGCAAGCCGAAGCCGCCGCCAAGGCGTAGGTTTTCTGATGATCGCGGCCTCGTGCTTCGAGACGCACGGCTCACGCCGTACTCCTCAGCATGAGGGAAGACCATCTCCTCGTCCTGAGGGGCGGCGTGTGCGCGGCGTCTCAGGGGATGAGGCCCGCTGATGTCCGCGCGGATCTGCGTTGCTCGTATCGGCGCCGCGCATGGCGTGCGCGGCGCCGTAAAGCTTTGGACATTTACGGAGGACCCGCTGGCCGTGACGCGCTACGGCCTGCTCACGACCAAGGATGGCGCGCGCCAGTTCGAGGTGACGCACGCGCGAGAGGCCAAGGGCCATCTGGTGGCGACGCTGAAGGGCATCGCCGCCCGCGACGAGGCCGAACGGCTCAACGGCATCGAACTCTATGTTGCCCGCGAAATGCTGCCGGCCACCGGCGCGGATGAGTATTATCACGCCGATCTGATCGGGCTCGCTGCGGTCACACCGGCGGGCGAGCCGCTCGGCCGCGTGATCGCGATCCATAATTTCGGCGCCGGCGATATCATCGAGATCGCGCCGGCGAACGGCGCAACCATGCTGCTGCCGTTCACCAACGCGGTGGTGCCGACCGTCGATCTTGCGAACGGGCGCGTGGTGATCGAATTACCGCGGGAGATTGAGGGAGACCATCCCGTTGACGCCCTGTCCCGCGTCGTCGCCGCGAAAGCGGGGACCCATAACCACTGATGTTTGTTGTTGCGCTAGCTGGGGTTCCAGCTTTGGTACAACATAGCACGACGAAGATCGGGGATAGCGGCGATGGCAAACACCCACAAGGCCTGGCGCTTGCATGCGCATAACGACCTGCGGCTCGACGAGATCGAGACTCCAAGCCCGGCGCCTGATGGCGTCGTCGTTCGGATCGAGGCCGGGATGGTGCTGTCCTATACCGACAAGGTGCTGTCGGGTTCGGTGCCCTACAGCCTGCCGCCGATGCCGTTCGTGCCTGGTACCAATGCCATCGCGCATGTGATCGCAGCCGGCGACAATGTCACGCATGTCGAAGCCGGCGATCGGGTTTTCCTCAGTCCGCATCTGCGCGGCGATGTGCCTGACCGCGCGCCGCCGCAAATCTTGATCGGGCTCGCCGCGATGACAACGACGCCAGCCGCGCTCGCGCTGCAGGCCCGGTGGCGCGACGGCGTGTTCGCCGAAATTGCGCACTGGCCGGCGGCCTGCGTGACGCCGCTGACTGGCCTCAACGACAGACCGGCGACCGAGCTGATCGGCCTGGCAAAGCTGATCGTGCCGTTCGGCGGACTGCAACGCGCCGGTTTGCGTGGCGGCGACACCATCATCATCAATGGCGCTACCGGCTATTTCGGTTCCGGCGCTGTGATGCTGGCGGTCGCTATGGGCGCCGGACGCGTCGTTGCGGTCGGCCGCAAGCGGACCCCGCTTGAATTGCTGCGCGAGACGTTTGGTCCGCGCGTTATTCCCGCTGTTGTCACGGGAGATGGTGCGAAAGACCTTGTCGTCATCCGCCACGCCGCCGGCGGCGCCGCCGATGTCGCGCTCGATTTGCTTGGCAACGCCAAGAGCACCTCGACCACGCTTTCGTGTCTGCGCGCCTTGAAGCGCGGCGGCCGTCTGGTGCTGATGGGCAGCGCCGACGTACCGCTCGAGCTTTCGTTCCGCGAAATGCTGGCCAATGACTGGGAGGTGGTCGGCCAGTTCATGTATGACCGCACCGCGCCTGGTCAGCTCGCGGCGCTTGCCGCCGACGGTCTGCTCGATCTCCGCAAGATCGTCGTGACGACCTTTGCGCTCGCCGACTTCAAAAGGGCGGTCGAGGCGGCGGCTTTGATGCAGGGCCTCGACCTCACGGCCGTGGTGCCGTAACGGAAACACATGACCGCATACGCGACGATATGGCGCGCCACGGTGCTCACGCTGTTTCCGGAGATGTTTCCGGGACCGCTCGGCGTCAGCCTTGCCGGCAAGGCGCTGGCCTCAGGCGTTTGGGCGCTGGAGACGCGCGACATTCGGAATTCGGCCACTGACCGGCACCGCAGCGTGGATGACACGCCGGCCGGCGGCGGGCCCGGCATGGTGCTGCGCGCCGACGTGCTGGCGGCGGCGATCGATGCTGCAGAAATCGCCCCGGAGCGCCCGCGCCTGCTGATGAGCCCGCGGGGTCGGCCATTGACCCAGTCGCGCGTGATGGAACTCGCTAGTGGCCCAGGCCCGCTGATCGTTTGCGGCCGGTTCGAGGGCGTCGACGAACGGGTGATCGTCGCTCGGGGGCTCGAGGAGGTCTCGATGGGGGATTATGTGCTTTCGGGGGGCGAAATCGCAGCCCTGGCGCTGGTTGACGCCTGCGTGCGCCTTTTGCCCGGCGTGATGGGAAAACAGGCTTCCGGGGCGGATGAAAGCTTTTCCGAAGGGCTACTGGAATATCCCCAATATACCCGCCCGCAGGAGTTCGAGGGCCGGTCGATCCCGGAAATCCTTACCTCCGGCGACCATGCCAAGATCGCGGCCTGGCGGCGGGCCGAAGCCGAGGCCCTGACCCGGGCCCGGCGAGCCGATTTATGGGCGGCCAGGACAAACCAAAAACGCCCAAAAAACGCGACAGACGGGTGACAAAGCCCGAACTATGCCTTATACGGGCGCCAAATCCGAGCAGGGATAGATGGACGTTCGCGCAGCCCGCACTTGTGACTGGCTGGGCGCGCCGCCGATGGAGATTTCAATGAACCTCATTCAACAGCTCGAAAAAGAGCAATTCGAAAAACTGTCGGCGACCAAGGAAATCCCCAATTTCGGCCCGGGCGACACCGTGATCGTCAACGTGAAGGTTGTCGAAGGTGAGCGGACCCGCGTGCAGGCCTATGAAGGCGTCTGCATCGGCCGCAGCGGCGGGGGGCTCAACGAGAGTTTTACCGTGCGCAAGATTTCCTACGGCGAAGGCGTGGAACGCGTGTTCCCGGTGATGTCGCCGATGATCGACTCGATCAAGGTGGTGCGCCGCGGCAAGGTGCGCCGCGCCAAGCTGTATTACCTGCGCAACCTCCGCGGCAAGTCGGCTCGCATCGTTGAGAAGCAGGACCGCGCCGCGGCCGTCAACGAATAGTTCGTCCGGCAAGAGGATATGACGAAGGCGCGGGCTCACCCCCGCGCTTTTTTGTTGCGGCACACTATCTATATCTATGCCGATGGCGCTCGCATCGATTGATTGTCGCAGCACTGGCGCCTGTGTTAGAAATTTAAAATGGTTCCAGATCAGACCAGCACTACCGGTCGCCGCGTCGCACCTATCGTGATCGACGATCGCTCGCGCCTGCCCGGCCGCTTCTTTGGGCGGTTCGCGACCTCGGCGACGTCTGAGCTTACAAGCGCGCTTTGAAGCTGCGCAGATTCGTTTGCTCGCGCGTATCAGCGCTTAACCGCTCACACAGAATTTTTTTGGAGCTTACGCTCATGTCCAAACCGACCACGCTGTACGACAAGATCTGGAATGATCACCTGGTGCACGAAGCCGATGACGGCACCTGCCTGCTCTATATCGACCGCCATCTGGTGCACGAAGTAACTTCGCCGCAGGCGTTCGAAGGCCTGCGCGCCACCGGCCGCAAGGTCCGCGCGCCGGAGAAGACGCTCGCCGTGGTCGATCATAACGTGCCGACCACCGACCGCACCAAACCCAATCCCGATCCTGAGAGCGCCGAACAGATCAAGGCCCTGGCGGAGAACGCCAAGCAATTCGGCATCGAATACTACAACGAATTCGACAAGCGGCAGGGCATCGTGCACGTGATCGGCCCCGAGCAGGGCTTTACGCTGCCGGGCACTACCATCGTCTGCGGCGACAGCCACACCTCGACACATGGTGCGTTCGGCGCGTTGGCGCATGGCATCGGCACATCCGAGGTCGAGCACGTGCTGGCGACGCAAACGCTGATCCAGAAGAAGGCAAAAAACATGCGCGCGGTCGTCGATGGAAAATTACCCGACGGCGTCACCGGCAAGGACATCATTTTGGCGATCATCGGCGAGATCGGCACCGCCGGCGGCACCGGGTATGTGCTGGAATATGCCGGCGATGCGATCCGCGCGCTGTCGATGGAAGGCCGTATGACGGTCTGTAACATGTCGATCGAGGGCGGGGCCCGCGCCGGCCTGGTCGCGCCCGACGAGAAGGCGTTCGAGTTTTTGAAGGGCCGGCCGAAATCGCCGAAGGGCGCCGCCTGGGAGACCGCGATGCGCTACTGGGAGAAGCTGCGCTCCGATGACGGCGCGCATTTCGACCACGAGATCCGGCTCGACGCGGCCAAGCTGCCGCCGATCGTCACGTGGGGCACCTCGCCCGAGGACGTGGTGTCGATCACGGGCTATGTGCCCGATCCCGACAAGATCGAGGACGAGGCCAAGCGGCTATCGAAGCACCGCGCGTTGAGATACATGGGCCTGCAGGCGGGCACGAAGATCACCGACATCAAGCTCGACCGCGTCTTCATCGGTTCGTGCACCAACGGCCGCATCGAGGATCTGCGCGCCGCGGCCAAGATCGCCGAAGGCAAGACCGTCAAGGGTCACGTCAATGCGATGATCGTGCCGGGCTCGGGCATTGTGAAGGAGCAGGCGGAAGCCGAAGGCCTCGACAAGATCTTCATCAAGGCCGGCTTCGAATGGCGCGAACCGGGCTGCTCGATGTGTCTTGCGATGAACCCCGACAAGCTCGCGCCGGAAGAGCGCTGCGCTTCGACCTCGAACCGTAATTTCGAGGGCCGTCAGGGATTCAAGGGCCGCACCCACCTCGTCTCGCCAGCCATGGCGGCGGCTGCCGCGATCGCCGGGCATTTCGTCGATGTGAGGGAGTGGAGATAGCGTTTTCGCCAAAGTGGACATATTTCGCGTGATGAAAACGCGTCACCACGAAAAGCTCTAACGACTCCTCTAACGCACTGCATACCTCAACGTCGAGGTGTTCTCTAAACGCCCCGTTAAGCAGCGAAGCTGCACACTGGCTCCTTGCGAGATCCATTTCGCAGGGAGAGCCAGCCGTGGCCGACAAGCCGGAATTCGTCGACATGATCAGCGAGGCGACGCGCCAGTCGCGGCGCCGCGTCGTGCCGCGCGGAATTGAGCGCGCCCCTGTCAAGGAAACCTCACGTCTCAGTCACTGGCCGCCGGATCGCTGGGTGCAGTGGCGCATCGAGACGCTGACACCGTGGAAAGTGAAACCCTGGAAGGTCAATGATTGGGATTAGGCTGAGATTGCCGAGTCCAATCGGCAACAGGCGCCCAACGGGCGCCTGTTTTGTTTCAGCAACTGGCAGCACTCATCAGTACCGGTAGTGGTGCCAGCGATGGCGCCAGTAGTGGTGACGGTACCACGGGCGATAGCGGCAGATTTTTCGCGGGCCGTAATACGTCCGGATGATGCGGCAATAGCGGGGCGTGTAATAATAATAGGACGGTGCGTAGTAAAAGCGCCGGTGGAAGTGACGGCGATGGAAGGAGTGAGGCCGGTGGTAGGCGTAACGATATCCGCCATAACGATATCCGCCGTGGAAAACCGGGCGGGCGCGGTAGCCGCCGCCGCGGAACGCGACGCCACCGCTTCTGATGCCGCCGCCATGAAAGGCTGCCCCGCCACCCCTAAAACCGCCACCGTGGAACGCCGCACCACCGCCGCGGAAGCCGCCGCCTCCGTGAAACCCGCCACCATGGCCACCACCACCGCCGTGCCGGACTTCAGTGGTCAACCCATCGGTGGTGTATTTCGCCGCGGGCGCAGTGCCGGGACTGGCCAGCGACAGCGCCTCGGCGCGTTGGTGCGATGCAGCCGCGAGAGCGAATATCGCCGCGGCCGCAAGGCCCAAATGGCGGACCGCGCCGCGCCCCGGATTTGCGTTCTGCATCCCTCATCCTCCCTGAAACAGGCAATGAAGATCGTGGCCGCGGAGCGGCTGATTCATCCCGTCCATTTGCGGTCGCTCCCACCATGACGATAGAAACAGCCAAGTGAACGCGCCATGAATGCGCGCGAAAAGGGAGGACTTTAGAATTGACCGTCTATGTCATCGTGCAGCTCAAGATGACCGACCGTGCCGCCTATGATCGCTATCAGGCACGCTTCCTCGACGTGTTCAAGAAATTCAGCGGACGCTTGTTATCGGCCGACGAAGGCCCCGAGGTGCTGGAAGGCGTATGGGATCGCGACAGGCTGGTGCTGATGTCGTTTCCCGACGACGCCGGCTTTCGCGCGTGGGCGGGCTCGACGGAATATCTTGAAATTTCGAAAGACCGCAAAGCCGGCGCGCAGGGCATCGTGCTGCTGGCGAAGGGGTTTGCGTCGCAGTGAGGCGCTCAACTCACTTCGACGCTGTGATAGAGTCCTTGCTTACCACCAGAACGGCCCGAAGCCGATGCCGAACGTGAAGGGCGCCGGCGTGTGGTAGGGGTACGGTCGATAGTAGGAGGGGCGTGCGTAGTAATAGGGATAAGGCCGGTAATGCGGACGATACCCATAGCGATAGTCACGTCGGTAGTAGCGGCGCGCGCTGATGTCGGTCGGGTCAGATGAACCCGCGATTTGCTTGGTCACCTGTGGCGCTGCCGCGGCTGTGCCTGCCGATGCAGACCCTGCCAGCGGCAAAACGCCTGTAACAATCGCTGCAGCGATCCATCCCTTCATGATGACAAAACTCCCGCTGATGACCGAGAGCTTCGATAGCACGTGGCGATCATGCCGGTTTCGTGGCTGAAACGAACACAGGCCCGCTGCTCACGGGCCTGTGCGCGCTGCGCTAAACTGCCGCGCTCCTGTCAGCGGTCCCAGTGGCGGCGGTG
>JBJMTR010000214.1:0-9021 GCA_045811565.1 Bradyrhizobium sp. | reverse complement strand
CCGCACCCGGCCATGCCTGCTCTATCAAATTCGCCGCTGCTCCGGGCCGTGCACCGGCGAGATCGATTTTCCCGGCTATACCGGGCTGGTGCGCGAGGCGACCGACTTCCTGTCCGGCCGCAGCCGGCTGGTGAAGCAGCAGCTCGCCCATGAAATGGAGCGCGCCTCCGCCGGCGCGGTCAATCGCACCATCACGGCATTGCAGCGCGCCTTCCAGATGCGTTCCTGCACGGATTCGTTCTTCGAGAGCCGCACCCGGCCCTGCCTGCTGTACCAGATCCGTCGCTGCGCCGGACCGTGCACCAGGGAAGTCGATTTCCCCGGCTATACCGAACTCGTGCGCGAGGCGACCGAATTCCTGTCAGGCCGCAGCCAGGCCGTGAAGCAACAGCTGGCCGGCGAAATGGAAAAAGCCTCCGCCGAGCTCGAATTCGAGACTGCGGCACTTTATCGCGACCGCCTCGCGGCGTTGTCGGCGATCCAGTCGCAACAGGGCATCAATCCGCGCACCGTCGAGGAGGCCGACGTGTTCGCGATCCATCAGGACGGCGGCTATTCCTGCGTCGAGGTGTTCTTCTTCCGCACCGGACAAAACTGGGGCAACCGCGCCTATTTTCCGCGCGCGGAGAAGTCGTTTACCCCAGAGGAAGTGCTGGCTTCGTTCCTCGCACAATTCTACGACGACAAGCCGCCGCCGAAACTGATCCTGCTGTCGCATGAGATCGAGGAATGCCAGTTGCTGGCCGACGCGTTGTCCGTCAAGGCCGGATACAGAGTGGAAGTCTCGGTGCCAAAGCGCGGCGAGAAGAAGGAACTGATCGGCCACGCCCTGACCAATGCGCGCGAGGCGCTCGGCCGCAAGCTTGCCGACACCGTGACGCAGGGACGGCTGCTGCAGGGATTGGTGACGACGCTCGGGCTGCCGCATCCGCCAAAACGGATCGAGGTCTACGACAACAGCCATATCCAGGGCACCAACGCGGTCGGCGCCATGATCGTCGCCGGGCCGGACGGCTTCATCAAAAACCAGTACCGCAAGTTCAACATCAGGTCCGAAGGCCTTACGCCGGGCGACGACTATGCAATGATGCGCGAGGTGCTGGAGCGGCGATTCAAACGGCTGTTGAAACCGGCCGAGGGCGACGCGACCAAGCTCAGGGACGACGATTCGTTTCCGCAATGGCCGGATCTCGTCATCATCGACGGCGGCCGTGGGCAACTCAACGCGGCGAAAGAGATTTTCGACGGCCTCGGGCTGGCGCAAGTATCATTGATGGCCGTGGCCAAGGGACCGGACCGCGACGCCGGCCGCGAGACGCTGTTCATGCCTGGCCGCGAAGCTATCAAGCTCGAGCCGCGCGACCCCGTGCTGTATTTCATCCAGCGGCTGCGCGACGAGGCGCATCGTTTCGTGATCGGCTCGCACCGCAAGCTGCGCAAAAAGGACATCCGCGAGGCCGGCCTGCAGGAAATCCCCGGTATCGGCCCCTCGCGCAAACGTGCCTTGCTGCACCATTTCGGCACCCTGAAGGAGATCGAGCGGGCTTCGGTCGCCGACCTCGGCAAGGTTCCCGGCGTCAGCGCCGAAAGCGCGCGCAAAATTTTCGAGTTTTTTCACGCGCAGCCGGGCTAAACGGGGTTTTAGTTCACACATGGACGTCGCCTGCGACAGATCATCTGACCGCGCACGGTTGACCTTCACGCTTCAGCGGTATTGGTAAGACGGATGAACATCGCCACGACCCGGGGACAGGCGAAGACCATGTCCCTCCCGAATATCCTGACCTATGCCCGCATCGCCGCCATCCCGGTGGTGGTCGGCTGCATCTATGCGCAGGCTATCCTGGACGGGCCGTTGTGGCTGCGGTGGGTGGCCGTGGCGATTTTCATCGCCGCGGGCGTCACCGACTACCTCGACGGCTATTACGCGCGAATCTGGAACCAGCAATCGGCATTCGGCCGGATGCTGGATCCGATCGCCGACAAGCTCCTGGTCGCATCCTGCCTGTTGATGCTGGCCGCGGATGGGATCATCCACGGCTGGACGCTGTGGGCCGCTATCGTGATCCTGTGCCGGGAAATCCTGGTCTCGGGTTTGCGCGAATACCTCGCCGCGCTGCGGGTCAGCGTCCCCGTGACCAAGCTCGCCAAATGGAAAACCACGGTTCAATTGGTCGCGATCGGCTTCCTGCTGGCTGGGGAGGCCGGCGATCTGGTGGTCCCGGTCGTGACCCAGATCGGCCTGCTTCTGCTCTGGATCTCGGCACTCGTCACCATCTATACCGGCTACGATTATTTCCGCGCCGGCATCCATCACCTCATCAAGGAGGATGAAGGATGAAGGTCAAATATTTCGCCTGGGTACGCGAGCGGGTCGGCAAGGCAGAAGAGATGGTCGAACCGCCGGCGAATGTGCGCACCATCGATGATCTGATCGGCTGGCTGACCGGGCGCGGCGAGGCTTACGCGTACGCCTTTGAGAAGCCGAAGGTAATCCGTGCCGCGATTGACCATGCTCATGTCAAGCCGGATGCGCCGATCGCCGGCGCCCGCGAGGTTGCCTTCTTCCCGCCGATGACCGGCGGCTGACAAGCGTTTTCGAGCGAAACGCATGCCGGTTCCGGTGAAGAGAACGCGTCGAAACAAGACCAAGATCATCTCATGACCATTGCCGCGACCATCCGTATTCAGGAGGCCGATTTCGACATCGCGCAGGAAATTGCCGCGCTCGCCAAGGGCCGTAGCGACATCGGCGCCGTCGTCAGCTTCTCCGGTATCTGCCGCGGCGACGAGAACGGCGAGCCGATCGCGGCGCTGACGCTCGAGCATTATCCCGGCATGGCGGAAGCTGAGATCAAGCGGCATGCCGATGAAGCGATGTCGCGCTGGCCGCTGTCGGGCCTGACCGTCGTGCACCGCGTTGGCCGCATCGCCCCCGGCGAAAACATCGTGCTGGTGCTGACGGCATCGCAGCACCGGCAGGCGGCATTTCACGCGGCCGAATTTTTGATGGATTATCTGAAGAGCAACGCGCCGTTCTGGAAGCGCGGAGAAAGCGCCAAGGGATCGAGTTGGATCGAAGCGCGCGACCACGATGACGCCGCCACTGCGCGCTGGACCCCCAAATCCTGATGGCCAGGCGCAGCAAGGCAGTAGCCAAGCGCGGACGAACGGTTTCGAAGCCTCCCAGGGTCGCGCCGGGAGAATTGCTGACATTGTTCGATTTCGCCCGCTACGCGGTAAGCAGTTTCACCGAGGCGAAACTGGTGTTCGCCCACGGCACCACCGATCCGATTGCCGAGGCCGCGTTCCTCGTCTGCGAAACGCTGCACCTTCATCCCGATCAGTTCGAGACTTTTGCGACGGCGCGCGTGACCGCGACCGAGGGCAAGAAAATCCTCGACATGATCGAGCGCCGCGTCACTACGCGGAAACCGGCCGCCTATCTCGTCAACAAGATCTACATGCGCGGCCTGCCGTTCTATGTCGATGAGCGCACCATCGTGCCGCGTTCTTTCATCGGCGAACTCCTGGACTCGCATTTCGGCGGCGGTGACGATGATGAGCAAGGCGGTTCGCTGATCGGCGATCCCTTATCCGTGGAACGCGTGCTCGACCTCTGCACCGGTTCAGGCTGCCTGGCGATTTTGGCCAGCCGAAGTTTTGCGAACGCTGAAATCGATGCGGTGGACGTCTCGAAAGACGCACTCGAAGTGGCCGCGCGCAATGTCGGAAACTACGGGCTACAGGATCGGGTAACGCTGCACCGCGGCGATCTGTTCGGGCCGCTGGGCAGCAAGCGCTACGACCTCATCATCTCCAATCCACCCTACGTCGATGCGCCGGGCATGGCTTCTTTGCCGCGCGAATGCCGCGCCGAGCCGAAACTCGCCTTCGACGGTGGCATCGATGGGCTCGACATCATCAGAAAAATCCTCGACGAAGCTGGCCAGCATTTGACGCCGCAGGGCGGGCTGCTCTGCGAGATCGGCCGCGGCCGCGAAATGCTGGAGGCCGCCTACCCGCAGTTGCCGTTATTGTGGCTGGATACCGAGGATTCCGAGGGGGAAGTGTTCTGGATCGGTGCATCCGACCTCTGATCACCCGATTATCGGAATTATCACGCCTATCGGCGTTCCCGTCGCGCGGCGAAACTGATACCCTGCAACGAGCCAAACACTCAACGATCGATCAAAAGTCAAAGAGGCCCCCAATGCTGGACAAGAGCCCCCGCCCCACCCCCGTGAGCGTTCCGAACGACCTAGCCGCGCACTGGATGCCGTTTACCGCGAACCGGGCGTTCAAGAAGGCGCCGCGGCTGCTCGCCGGGGCCAAGGATATGCATTACATCACCGTGGACGGTCGCAAGATCATCGACGCCGCGTCGGGCATGTGGTGCACCAATGCCGGCCACGGCCGCACCCAGATTTCGTCGGCGATCGCCAAGCAGGCCGAAGCACTGGATTACGCACCGCCGTTCCAGTTCGGTATCCCCCAGGCGTTCGAACTTGCGAGCCGGATCGCCGATCTGGCGCCGGCCGGACTTGACCACGTGTTCTTCTGCAATTCCGGCTCGGAAGCCGCCGACACCGCGCTGAAGATCGCGCTGGCCTATCACCAGATCAACGGCCAGGGCACCCGCACCCGCCTGATCGGCCGCGAGCGCGGCTATCATGGCGTCGGCTTCGGCGGCACTTCGGTCGGCGGCATCGTTGGCAACCGAAAGATGTTCGGCACGTTGCTCGCCGGCGTCGACCATCTGCCGGCGACCTACGACCGCGACAAGCAGGCATTCAGCAAGGGCGAGCCGGAATACGGCGCGCATTTCGCCGACGAACTGGAGCGTCTTGTGAACCTGCACGGCGCTTCCACCATGGCCGCCGTGATCGTCGAGCCGATGGCGGGATCGACCGGCGTGCTGCCGGCGCCGAAGGGCTATCTCAAGCGGCTGCGCGAGATCACCCAGAAGCACGGGATTTTGCTGATCTTCGACGAGGTCATCACCGGCTATGGCCGGCTCGGCTATGCCTTCGCCGCGGAACGCTATGGCGTGACGCCTGACATGATCACCTTCGCCAAGGGTATCACCAACGGCGCGGCGCCGATGGGCGGCGTGATCGTGCGGGACACCATCCATGACGCCTTCATGAGCGGCCCGGACCATGTCGTGGAGCTAACCCACGGCTATACCTATTCGGCGCATCCGATCGCCTGCGCGGCGGGCCTTGCCACGCTCGACATCTACCGCGACGAAAAACTGTTCGAGCGGGCCAACAAGCTCGAGGCGAAATTCGCCGACGCTGTGATGTCGCTGAAAGGCCAGCCCAACGTGGTGGATATCCGCACCGTAGGCCTGACTGCCGGCATCGACCTCGCCCCGCGTTCGGATCAACCCGGCAAGCGCGGCTTCGATGCGCTGAACAGCGCCTTCCACGACAACGATTTGATGCTGCGCATCGCCGGCGACACGCTGGCGCTGACACCGCCCCTGATCGTTACCGAGGACCAGATCGGCGAGATCATCGACAAGGTCGGCAAGATCATCCGCGCGGTGGCCTAGTTTTCTTCGACCTCGTCGGGCTTGCGGGGAGCGGTCGGAATTCGAGTACAGCTCGAATTCCGGGTGAGGGGTTAACCGCGTGCCCACATCGATCGAATTCGCGGAACGACGCCCCGCACGCCAGCCCCCTACCGCCGCCACCCCACCAGCACGGAACATTCAAAACCCCTCCACGTTCATCCCGGGCATGGATAATGGCGTCCCTGCCGGTAGAGGAATCCGGACATGCTCGCGCCTTCGAGCGCCCTGCTGCGCACCGGGCTGGGGCTCAAGCTCAACCAGATCAAACGGGCGACGCGGTCCTATCTGCGCGACCGGACCGATCAGGCGACCGGAACCGTTGCCTCTTACGCCATCGCGGCCGGGCTGTTCGCCGTCGCGGGGATTTTTCTGATCGCCGCCTGCCTGGTCGGCGTCACGGCGCTGTTTCGCTGGGTTGAAATCAACTACGGCCCGTTTCAGGCGTTTGGTGTCGTTGGCGCATTGCTCCTCGTTCTCGCCGCGATCTGCGCCGCCTTCGCTGCCATCAAGCTCCGCCGCCCGCCGCGGCAGTTCCCGTCGCTGGCCAGCCGTCTGCGTGTTGCCGTCACGGCCAGTCCGATCAGTACGGGCCAGATCGATGAGATAACGGACCGCGCTGCGGCCGTTTCAGCCACATCCGCAACGCGCCTCGGCGGCCGAAGGCACAACACGCCGCTTCGGCGCGCAGGGCTCGATCGCAACATGCAAACCGGTCTGGCGATCGCGGCAATCCTGCTTGGCTGGGCAGTTGCACGCCGACGCCAGCAGACGCGCCGCTGGACCAAAGAACGGTAGCCTTGCGAATCAAACTTAATGCTAAGGTTGTGCCGCTTGGGGGAGCATAACGCGCGACATGATTCGCATTTCGACGATCTTCATCGCCACCTGCATGGTGCTGATCGCAGCATCCCTCGGCCTTGTGCTGTATTCGGTGGCGGGCATCAGCGGGTCGGAATCCGCGATCGTGGCGCTGACAGCGCTGACCTTCCTGATCCTCTACAATGCGGTGTCGATGCGGCTGCGCGACCGCACCGACGTCGGCAGCCAGATCGCCGATCTGTCGCGCGGCACCGCCGACCTCGCCCGGCAAGTCGGCGAGTTCGGCCGCCGCCTTGCCGCCGTCGAGGGCCGGGTGGTGTCGGCGAACTCCGCAAACGCCGATCGCGTCCACGCGGTGGTCGGCGAGATCGGTGAACTCGGCGTGCTGGTCAAGCAGCTCGCGGTTTCCGTCGCCGCCCACGAGGAGATGCTGTCCTCCGGAGCGGCGACCGCCGCACAAGCGGCCGCGAGCAAACCGGAGATCGAACCGCAACGGGAGCCAGCGCCCGAAGCCGCTGCACCAGCCACACCGGCCGCCGCCTCGTCCTCGCGCAACCAGACTCAGCTGCTGGCGGCCGTGAAGAACGCGGTCGAGGAAAACCGGCTCGATATCTATCTGCAGCCGATGGTGACTCTGCCGCAGCGTAAGGTGCGCTACTACGAGGCGGTGACACGGCTGCGCGACGACAGGGATCGGATCGTCGCCGCCGAGGATTTCATCGGCGCGGCCGAAGCCGGCGGCTTGATCGGGCGGATCGATCACATGGTGATGCTGCGCTGTGTGCAGGTGCTCCGCCGGCTGATGGTACGCAACACGGACGTCGGCGTGTTCTGCAATGTATCGGCAGGGACGCTCGGCAACGCCGCCAATTTCACCCAGTGTCTCGATTTCCTAGAGGCCAACCGCGCGCTGGCGCCCTCCTTCGTGCTTGAATTCAAGCAATCGACATTCCGCAATCTCGGTCAGACCGAGACCGAGCATCTCGCGGCGCTGTCGCAGCGCGGCTATCGTTTCTCGATCGATCATGTGAGCGATTTCAGCTTCGAGCCGCGCGAGCTAGCCGACCGCGGCGTGCGTTTCATCAAGGTGCCGGCGGCACTGCTGCTCGATCCCAGGCAGACCTCGACGTCGGACATTCATCCGTCCGACCTCTCTGATCTGCTTGGCCGCTTCGGCATCGACCTGATCGCGGAGAAGATCGAGGGCGAGCGCGCCGTCGTCGACCTGCTCGATTATGACGTGCGGTTTGGCCAAGGTTTTCTGTTTGCACCACCGCGCCCGTTGCGGCCGGAGGGGGCATCTGCTACCGGCGGGGTCGCTCCAAACAAGACGGAATCCAATGGCTCCAGCAATACCGCTCCCCTCAACAATCCGGCCGCCGAACCGCCGCCGCGGGCAACCGGCAATGCCGCGCTGGCGCGCCGCGCCCCCGGACCGGGCTAACCGGCTCGCCTTGTCATGACGTCACTGACTATTGTGGAAAGGCTGCGCGACCTCGTCGGCGGCGTAGAGGTCATACTCTCCGATATCTGGGGCGTGGTGCATAACGGGCTCGAGGCCTTTCCCGAAGCCTGCGAGGCACTGCACACCTATCGCCAGCAGGGCGGCACCGTCATCCTGATCACCAACGCGCCGCGTCCCGCCGGTTCGGTGCAGCGCCAATTGCGCAAGCTTGGGGTCGCCGACGACACCTATGACGCGATCGTCAGTTCCGGCGACTTGACCCGACACTTCGTTGCCGATCATCCGGGCGAGAAAATGTTCTGGCTCGGCCCGGAACGCGACTCTTCCATCCATCGCGGGCTTGATGCTGTCCTCGCGCCGTTGGAGCAGGCCGATTACATCGTCTGCACCGGCCTGTTCGACGACGAAACCGAATCGGCTGAGGATTATCGCGCGATGATGCTGCAGGCGCGCGAGCGCAAGCTGGCGCTGGTCTGCGCCAACCCCGATATCGTCGTCGAGCGCGGCGACCGCCTGATCTATTGCGCCGGCGCAATCGCCGAGCTTTATCGCGAACTCGGCGGCGAGGTCACCTTTTACGGCAAGCCGCACCGGCCGATCTATGAGCGCGCCATGCAATTGGCTGCCGAGCAACGCGGGCATAAGGCAGAGCTCAGCCGCGTGCTGGCCATTGGAGACTCCGTGCGGACCGATCTCGCCGGCGCCCACGGATTCGGGATCGATTGCCTGTTCGTGACCCGCGGCATTCATTCCGAAGAGTTCGAAGGTATCGAACAGCTGGATCCTGCTTCGGTGAAGGAGCTGTTCGGCCACCCGCCCCGCGCGCTGATGCGGGAGTTGCGGTGGTGAGGCAAAGCGCCTGTGCTCCCTCGCCCCGCAGGACCGAGACGAGCGAAGCGCTCGCTCTGAGAGCGTTGGGGCGAGCGGCTGCTTCCCGCAAATTAGATGGATATGAGTCGGCCTGAGCCCCCTCACCCGCCGCGCCCGTGCGCGGCGGCCTCTCCCTGCGAAAGGCTGGGCGAGGTGGAAAGCTTACGCCGTCGCCATGTCCGGGAAGACCGCCTCGATCTTGGTCTTCAGCGTGGCGGCGTTGAACGGCTTGACGATGTAATTGTTCACGCCGGCCTTCTTGGCGGCGATCACGTTCTCGGTCTTG
>JBJMTR010000213.1:0-8246 GCA_045811565.1 Bradyrhizobium sp. | reverse complement strand
CGGAGGCCGTCGCCGAGCGAGAACGACACGTCGTATTTGCGCATGAGATCGCAGATCTCGTCGAAGCGGGTATAGAGGAAGCTTTCCTTGTGATGCGCCAGGCACCACTTCGCCATGATCGAGCCGCCGCGCGAGACGATGCCGGTGACGCGATTGGCGGTGAGGTGGATGTAGGGCAGCCGCACGCCGGCGTGGATGGTGAAATAATCGACGCCCTGTTCGCACTGCTCGATCAGCGTGTCCTTGTAGACCTCCCAGTCGAGCTTGACGGGATCGCCGTTGACCTTCTCCAGCGCCTGATAGATCGGCACTGTCCCGATCGGGATCGGCGCGTTTCGCAGAATCCATTCGCGGGTGGTATGAATGTTGCGGCCGGTGGAGAGGTCCATCACGGTGTCGGCGCCCCAGCGGATCGCCCACACCATCTTGTCGACTTCCTCTTCCACCGATGAGGTGACCGCGGAGTTGCCGATATTGGCGTTGATCTTGGTCAGGAAGTTGCGGCCGATGATCATCGGCTCGAGTTCGGCGTGGTTGATGTTGCAGGGGATGATTGCTCTGCCGCGCGCGATCTCGGAGCGTACGAACTCCGGCGTGATGAAGGCCGGGATATCGGCGCCAAAGCTTTCGCCGTCGGCCAGCGCCGCTTCCGCGCGCTCCAGCTGCTTCTTGCGGCCGAGATTTTCGCGCTCCGCAACATAGATCATCTCTTTCGTGATGATGCCGGCACGGGCGAATTCGAGCTGGGTGATCTTGTGGCCGTCGAGGCCGCGCAACGGCTTGTGGTGGGCGGAGAACGCCTTCTCCGCCTTGTCGGCGGAGACGTTGCCGTTGTCGACCGGCTTGACGGTACGCCCCTCATATTCCTCGACCCCGCCGCGTTCCTTCACCCAGGCGATGCGGCTGCGGGGCAGGCCGGCATTGACGTCGATGGTGACGGCCGGATCGGTGTAGGGACCTGACGTGTCGTACACCGGCAGGTTCGGTTCGCCGGCGCCTTCGCTCAAGACGATTTCGCGTAAGGGCACGCGCAGATCGGGTGCCGCGTGGGGCGTCGCGAAAATCTTTCGCGAGGAGGGGAGCGGGCCCGTGGTCACGGCGGGAATAGTCGTGTCGGGATTGGAGCGGATGTTCATGGGATCCTCCTTTTAATTGTCGTGCTCAGGGCAATTTGTTCGTCATCCTGAGGTGCGCGCGCTTGCGCGCCTCGAAGGATGATAGAGCCGGGCCGTTGTCCTTCGAGGGCCGCTGAAGAAGCGGCCACCTCAGGGTGACGGGTAACAGGCGTTGGGTTTCTCATCTCACGCGACCTCCGCGTCTTGACCGAGCCAGGCGCGCACCCGCGCATCGGGGTCGGCATTCTGGGTGACGTCGCTCACGACGGCGATCGAGTCGGCGCCGG
Organism: Bradyrhizobium sp.; assembly: GCA_045811565.1. Lineage (GTDB taxonomy): Bacteria > Pseudomonadota > Alphaproteobacteria > Rhizobiales > Xanthobacteraceae > Bradyrhizobium. The sequence goes on along the minus strand of JBJMTR010000213.1, from coordinate 6,844 downwards.
CGGCGAAAATCTCCGCCGCCTGCTCCAATTTGATGCCGCCGATCGCAACCAGCGGAATGTTTCCGATGCGCTTCTTCCACTCGGTGATTTTTGCAATGCCTTGCGGTGCGAAGCGCATCGATTTCAGCGTGGTCGGAAAGATCGGCCCAAGCGCGATGTAATCGGGCTCGGCGCGCAAGGCCGTCGCCAGCTCTTCGTCGTCATGGGTTGAGATGCCGAGCGTCAGCCCGGCCTTGCGGATCTCGTTGAGGTCGGCGCCAACAAGATCTTCCTGGCCGAGATGCAGATGCTGCGCGCCGCCCACGATCGCCGCGCGCCAGTAGTCGTTCACCACAAGTTTTGCAGGCGTGCCCTTTGTGACCGCCAGCGCGTCGCTAACGATCTGCAGCGCCTCGCCGTCGTCCAGCTCCTTCGCACGCAACTGGATGGTGCCGACGCCAAGCTTGGTCAGCCGCGCGACCCAGGCGACGCTGTCGACGACGGGATAAAAGCGGTCAGGATAGGCGTGGCGATCAGGATACGGCATGCCAGAACGGTGTCCCGATGACAGGGGTGGAGGGGGAAGCGAAATCGCGGGCTTCCATCAGCCCGGCCTCATAGGCCGTGCGTCCAGCCTCGACGCCGAGCCGAAACGCATTCGCCATCGCGACGGGATCGGCGGCCTTTGCGATCGCGGTGTTGAGCAGCACGGCGTCATAACCAAGCTCAAGCGCGTGCGCCGCGTGCGACGGCGCGCCCAAGCCCGCATCGACCACCAGCGTGATGTCGGGCAGGCGGTCGCGCAACAGCTTCAGCGCGTCGCGATTGGTAATGCCTTTTGCACTTCCAATTGGCGCCGCCCAGGGCATGACCACCTTGCAGCCGACATCGACCAGCCGCATCGCGACGCTGAGATCCTCGGTGCAATAGGGAAATACCTCAAAGCCGTCCTTGATCAGGATGTCGGCGGCTTCGACCAGGCCAACCACGTCAGGCTGCAGCGTGTCGTTGTCGGCGATGACCTCCAGCTTGATCCAGCTGGTGCCGAACAATTCGCGCGCGAGCTTTGCCGTGGTGACGGCTTCGCGCACGCTTCGGCAGCCGGCGGTGTTCGGCAGCACGGTGACCTCAAGCTCGCGGATCAGCGACCAGAACGCGTCGCCGGTCTTGCCGCCGGCGGCTTCCCGCCGCAGCGACACCGTGACGATATTGGCGCCCGAAGCGCGGATGGCAGCCTGCATGATGGCGGGCGATGGATAAAGCGCGGTGCCGATCAGCAGACGGGAGGAAAATTCGCGGCCGTAGAAATTTACCATGATCGGCTTCCCAACACACAACTCGTCATCCCCGTCCACCGCTCGTGATCCCCGCGAAAGCGGTGGTCCGGTATTCCCGAGGCCTTTCGATTCAACGGAGAAGCTGCGGCGTACTGGGTCGCCCGGTCAAGCCGGGCGATGACGGCTGAGTGTGAGGCGTGCAAAATCATCCGCATCACCCTCCCTGCCGCGGCGTGATGATCTCGATCTCGTCGCCGTGCTTCAACGTCGTCTGCGCCCAGCGGCTCTTCGGCAGCACGTCGCAATTCAGCGCGATCGCGAAATGCGTGCCTTCATATTCGAGCTCGCTGAGCAGCGCGTCCATACGTGACGACGCGATCTCCCGCGGCTCGCCATTGACGATCACGCGCATTGCATCACCTCATTGTCGATCACGCCGCGCTCGATATAGCCGAGCGTCAACTCTGCCAGCGCCGGCGCCAGCAGAAAGCCGTGGCGATAGAGTCCGTTGACGGAAATCTTGTCGTTGTTGACGGCGATCCGCGGCAGATTGTCGGGAAAGGCGGGGCGCAGGCCCGAGCCGAATTCGACGATGCGCGCTTCGGCAAATGCCGGATGCACCGCATAGGCGGCGCCTAACAGCTCCAGCGCCGAGCGGACGCTGACGCCGGTGTCCTCGGCCTCGATCGAGGTCGCGCCCAGCATGAAGCGGCCGTCGCCGCGCGGGATTACATAGAGCGGCCAGCGCGGATGGATCAGCCGCACCGGGCGCGACAATTCCACTTCATCGGTCTCGACGATGATCATCTCGCCCTTGACGCCGCGCAGTTGGGGCTGCGTGTCGCGCGCGGCCAGTCCCCGGCAGTCGATCACGATGCCGTCGAGATCGTCGGCGCTGGCGCTGCTGTTGAACTTGATGGTGCCACCAGCCTTGGCGATCTGCGCGTGCAGCTGCGGCAGCACGCGCCGCGGCTCGACATGGCCTTCGTTGGCATAAAAGAGTCCATCGCGGAAGCGGCCTTCCAGGGACGGCTCGAGTTCGCTCAGAGCCCGCGCGTCGAGCCGCCGGTGACCGCTGGTGAGCTTGGCAAATCGCTCGAAGTCGGTGCGGTCGCGCGCATGCGCCACCACCAGCGATCCGTTGAAAGGCGTTTGCGGAAAATGCTCGCGCCAGAGGGCGAGCGAGCGGATGCCGAGCCGGCTGATCACCGGCTCCGATGCTTCCGCCTCGCACCAGGGCGCCAGCATGCCGCCGGCCCAGTAGCTGGTGGAATCGGTCATCGCGGCGTCAATGCGCTCATGCACGGTGACGGCGTGCCCGGCTTGCGCGAACAGCAACGCGTGCCACGCCCCGGCAACGCCCGCGCCTGTGATGGAAACCGGGGATTCCCCCCGCGGTCTTGAACTCTGGTACATCCCTGTCCCTTCGCCGGCATGACCCGGATCAGGTTCAAAGGGTCACCGCGGTCTCGGACGTCGCCACTCAGAATGGCTGGCCCAAGCTTGCGGTATCTCAGCTCCTCATCGGAGCTCCCCTCGGAACAGGGCTAATGTAAGCCGATGGGCTGAGGTGTCAACCAAACAGCACACGTCAGGGCCCGACAGCACGCATCATGGCCCCCCTTCCGCTGCAGCTTCGGCGGCCAAGCCCGGCAAGTGTGACGGTTATCTAGCTGGAACCAGCGCGTTGGCGTCAGCGGGAGGTCGTGCAGCTGCTTTCGGCGGTGCACTCGCGAGGACCGGCTCGGGATGCCAGGCGCGTTCCAGCCGCTGGCGCTTTGCTGCGTAATAATAGCCGCTCGCATAGTAATGCACGGCGCGGCTATGGTTGCTGTTGGCTGCGCGATAGGCGCCGGCGAGGTATTTTATTCCGTAAATGAGATTGGTCTCGGGGTCGCGTAAGCCTGCAGCCGTGCCGGTGTAGCCAAGGCCGCGCGCGGTCGCGAGCTTGATCTGCATCAGCCCGATGGTGCCGCCGCGACCGACCAGCGCCGGCTGATATTTGCTCTCGCGCACGATCACCCTATGCACCAGCGCTTCCGGTACACCGTTGGCTTGGGCATGCGTCGCGACGATAGTTTCATATTGCGCGCGCTGCTGCGCCTGCGCATCCGCTCCGCACAACAGCGCGGCGATGGCGGCGGGCCAGGCGAGGTTCGGCGAAGATCTCATCTGACTGGTCTCGAGCATTGGCACGTTGCATAATACGCACCCCAATTGTTGCGGCTGCCCGGCGGAGATGTGGCGAAATGCGGGCTTTGAAACGAACCGGTTCGTTAAATTCTTAACCATTTGCCGCACGCTCGCGGTGACAGATTGTCTCGCGGTCACAGATTGTCGTGCAAACGACTCAATGTCGGTCTAGAATTTCCGCCACTAGGGAATGTTCGACCGCAAAGCTGTCCCATTCAAAAAATCTCGCAAAAGAAACATCGCTAAAGGGAGATGCGCTATGGCACGATTGGATTCCGGCTATTTGCCTCGCGGAAATCCCTGCGCCCAATGCGGCAAGCCGATCGCTGCGCCTGACTGGATTGAAAGCAGCCCCGGCCGCATGTCCTATCTCTGGACTTGTCGGGCGTGCGACTACCGCTTCGAAGCGATCGCGATTTACAGCGAGGCCGACAGCGAGCGCCCGCCGCTCGCAGCCTGACGAGCCCTTGTGTTTGGCGCGTTTTCGCTGCGCGAACCGGTGCCGCTTCGCTTGAAGAACATTATGGCCTCACGAGGCGGACTGCTGGTTCTGGTGGTGAATCGGCAATGAATGCGAAGCACGAGTCCATGCGGCTGCCGGTCCTGCAGCGACAGCACGCCACCTTGGGCAAGCACGGCGTTGGTGGTCGTCGCGTACGAACGGCTCCTGCACATCACGCTTGCGCGCATTCGTCATCGACATCGAGGATGTTCTGAACTGATGATGCGCTAGCACCGATCGTCGCTCGCGCCGAACGAGCATCTCTTCCGGAAGGGAAGCGTGGTTGTCCTATTATAGGTGCGGAACTGTACACCGGCTGACGCGTTAACTCTCTCGTTCTAATCTGGGGAGGGTTTGATGGCAGTCGACGTCATTCCCAAATTGCATCAGCTGGTCGCAAGTGACCGCGTCGAAGGTACTGCTGTGCGGCGGCCGAACGGCGACATGATCGGCCACATCGAACGGTTGATGATCGACAAGATGTCCGGCCAGGTGGCGTATGCGGTGCTGAGCTTTGGCGGGTTCCTCGGCATGGGAACAAACCTGATTCCCTTGCCGTGGGGCAAGCTTCGCTACAACACGCGCTTTGAGGCGTACGAGCTAGATATCGGCGACGACGAGTTGAAGCGCGCGCCATCATTCCGCGCCGACAAGGACTTCGACTGGGGCGATCGCTCGCAGGAAGCGGAACTGCATCGCTACTATGGCATACCGCCGTATTGGGGCGGCTTTTGATCGCAGGCTCGTTCCCGAAATCTGTGGAACCCTTGTCGAACTGACGGGTTTTCCCGGTATCGATTTCTGAAACCGGGAGAACACGGATGTTAGCCAAATATGTGATCGCCGGCCTGGCGGGTTCCGCCTTGCTGGCAGGTGTCGCGTTCGCGCAGTCGCCGACCGCGACCACGGACAGCACCAAGCCAGCGCCTGCCGCGGCATCCGATTCATCTTCGCAATTCCACGGCAACTGGCGGGCGTCGAAGGTGGTCGGCCTGAATGTCTACAACGACAACAATGAAAGCGTCGGCTCGATCAACGACCTGTTGATGGAGAAGGGCGGCGGCATCAAAGCCGTGGTGATCGGCGTCGGCGGCTTCCTTGGCGTCGGCGAACACCTCGTCGCGGTGCCGTTCGAAAAGGTCAAGTTCGTGAATGAACCCGTTGCGTATACCGGCATGTCCGGCGGCGGGACGAGCACGGGCGGCGCACGTCCGTCAACGAACACCACGGGATCGAGCACAACCACGGGTGCGGCCCCGACAACCACCGCGAAGCCCAACCCCTGGTATCCCGATCACGCTGTGTATAGCGCGACCAAGGACGAGCTGAAGGCGATGCCGGAGTTCAAATACACCACGCAGTAAGCCAGCTCGGCGGTAAGCCAGCTCGGCCCAGGCGTTGGGACTATCCAAACGGCCTGACGGCATCAATGTCGTCCGGCCGTTTTTGATTCCAGCATGATGTCGCGACCGAACCTATGGTGCGCCGCATCCTATCAGCAAGGATATCCCGATGGTAGGCTTGATGGCGGCAGGAGCACCTGCGTCCTGCCTGACAGCAACGGGAGGACGACATGGCGGAGAGCGTCTACAAGGTTATTGAATTGATCGGCACCAGCAAGGACTCTTGGGAAAAGGCGGCCGCGGCAGCGGTCTCCAGAGCGGGAGAATCCTTGCGCGAGCTCCGCGTCGCCGAGGTCGTCCAGCTCGATCTGCAACTGGATGCCCAAGGTAAGGTGGAAGCCTACCGTGCCAAGTTGAAAGTTTCATTCAAGTACGAGGGCTGAAATACGAATAAAGCCTTGGTTCGCAAATTCGCATGGTGGGCAAAGGCGCTCTTGCGCCGTGCCCACCTTTAATCCTCTTCAGCAAAGAAATTGGTGGGCACTTACGCTTTGCCCACCCTGCGACCTGGCTCAAACTCAATGCGTCACCAGCGGGCAGCCGCCTTTGTCGAGCGGACGAAATGCCTCGTCGCCGGGCACTGTGGCGAGCAGCTTGTAGAGGTCCCACTCGTTCTTTGATTCCGACGGCTTCTTTACCTCGAACAGATACATGTCGTGGACCATGCGGCCGTCGATGCGGATCTTGCCGTTCTTGGCGAAGAAATCGTTGATCGGCGTCGCGCGCATCTGCGTCATCACCTTCGGCGCCTCGTCGGTGCCGACGGCGTCGATCGCTTTGAGATAATGCATCGTCGCCGAATACAGGCCCGCCTGTATCATGGTCGGCATATGGCCGACCTTCTCGTTGAAGCGTTTTGAGAACGCCCGGGTCTCGTCGTTCATGTCCCAGTAGAAGGCATCGGTGACGATCAGCCCCTCGGTTGCCTTGATGCCGAGCGCATGCGTGTCGGTGATCTCCTGCAACAGCGCGATCATCTTCTGGCCGCCTTGGCTGAGGCCGAATTCCGCCGCCTGCTTCAGCGCATTGGTGGTGTCGCCGCCGGCATTGGCGAGCGCGACGACCTTGGCCTTGGATGCCTGCGCCTGCAGCAGGAAGGACGAGAAATCCGACGAGTTGAGCGGGTGGCGCACGTCGCCCAGCACCTTGCCGCCGCTTTCCTTGACGACGTTCGCCGCATCCCGCTCCAGCGCCATGCCGAAGGCGTAGTCGGCGGTGACGAAGAACCAGGTGTCTTCGCCGCGCTTCACCATCGCCTTGCCCGCGACGTTAGACAGCGCATAGGTGTCGTAAGTCCAGTGCACCGTGTTGGGCGAGCAGGCGACGCCGGTGATATCGGAGCTGCCGCCGCCGGAATTGATGTGGATCTTGTTCTTCTCGCGCGTCAGCGCCGAGATCGGCAGCGCCACCGACGAGGTTGGCACGTCGAAGATCGCGTCGACCTTGTCGTTGTCGTACCAGTTACGGGCGATGTTGACGCCGACGTCGGG
>JBJMTR010000212.1:0-20158 GCA_045811565.1 Bradyrhizobium sp. | reverse complement strand
GGTGCGGCCGCGTTCGGGCCTTGCCGCCAAGCATGGCGTTACCGTGTTGATTGCGCCCGGCACGATCGACGCGGATTACCGCGGCGAGATCAATGTGCTGCTCATCAACCATGGCGAGGCGCCATTCCCGATCCGGCGCGGCGAACGCATCGCGCAAATTGTGATCGCGCCGGTCGTACAGGCGCAACTGGTTCCCGTGGCTTCGCTCTCTACGACCGACCGCGGCAGCGGCGGCTTTGGTTCGACCGGGCGCTAGCATGATCCGGAAAAGTGGCCACCGGTTTTCCGAAAAGATCATGCTCAAACAAAAAGATAGGGCGTGATGACGGCCGAAGAACGTGGTCCCGCTCTGGCCCGTTCCAGTACGAAAAGGTTTCAACGAATCGGCGCAGATAGCAACTAGTGCCCGCGTTCTTTCACAGCGGACTTTGCGTTCACGGTCTGGACTCTTACCCTCTGACTCTCCTTCGGATTATTCTCTTTCGATTCGTACGGAGCGCGATCAGCAAAAACGGATCCTGGTTTTGCATCCGACCGCGTTCCAAACATCATCAGGCGCATGATCGCCAAACCGCCTACCAGTTGGCGGATCATGCGCGGGGGTCAAACGCCGGGCCCGCAGTCGTGCGTTCTGGGGCAAATTATGTCGGGCGTAGTCGCGGCGATGCGTCGAACCCTGCTGTCGTGCACCTCGCTGGCACGCGACGGCCTGATCGCGCTTGCCACCACGTTGCCATTGTCCGCTGAACCGGCTCGCGCCGGCGATTTGTCGCTCGCGCAGCTGATCTCGGTCTGGTCCGACCTCAACCATCAGGACTTCGCCGTACTCACCACCTCGCTGGCGCTGCTCGGCTTTTCCGTCGTCGCGGCGATCCTGTTGATGCGCGTGCGGATTCGCGCGACCCGGACCGAATCGCGGCTGCGCGCCGACATCGCCGACCTCCAGGTTCAGGCCGACCGGCTGCGCGCGCTGTTGTTCGCCGAGCCGCAGGTCTTGATTGCGTGGGCGGCCGGCGACCATCGGCCCCAGATCAGTGGCGACATCGCGCTGGTGACCTCGCAGGAGGTCATGCAAAATTCTCCGCAGCGCATCCTCGCCTTCGGAACCTGGCTGCCGCCGGAACCGGCGCTGCACATGGACCATGCCGTCGACGCGTTGCGCGAAGCCGGCCAGGGCTTTCTGCTCAACCTCACCACATCGAGCGGACGCGCGATCGAGGCCATGGGCCGCGCCATCGGCGGCCAGGCCATTGTGCGGATCCGCGAACTCGGCGGCTTGCGCCGGGAACTCGCCGAATCAAACCTCCGCTACAAGGCGCTGCAGGACGAAACTGAGCTACTGCGCGAGTTCGCCGCCGCGGCGCCATGGCCAATCTGGGCCAGGAGCGCCCAGGGCGACCTGCGGTATGCCAACGCTGCCTATGTGCGGGCGACCGAGGGGACGAGCGTCGCGGATGCCATCCACCGCAATCTCGAACTGCTTGAAAGCGACCAGCGCTCCGAGATGAGCCGGGCACTGAACGACAACGCCAGTTTTTCCGCCCGGCTGCCGATCGTGGTCGGCGGCGAAAGGCGCATCTACGACGTGCAGGCGTTAAAACTGGGCAGCGGCAGTGCTGGGATCGCCATCGACGCCAGCGAAGTCGCAAGCTTGCGCGCGGCGCTGACGCGGATGACGGAGGCGCATCGCCGTACGCTCGACCAATTATCCTCGGGCGTGGCGGTGTTCGACGCCGACCGGCGGCTGGCCTTCTACAACGAATCCTATCGGCGCCTGTGGGGCCTTGATCAGGCGTTTCTCGACAGCAACCCTGATGATTCGAGCGTCCTCGACCGGCTACGCGCGACTCGCAAGCTGCCGGAGCAGCCGGATTTCAGGGCATGGAAGACCAAGCTGCACGAGGCCTATCGCGCGGTGGAACCCGAGAACTACAGCTGGTTCCTGCCCGACGGCCGCGCGGTCAGCGTCGTCACCACGCCAAACCTGGAAGGCGGCGTCACCTATCTGTTCGACAATGTCACCGAAAGCCTCGATCTGGCACGGCGGTTTGACGGCCTGACCCGGGTCCAGCACGAGACGCTCGACAACCTCAATGAAGCGGTCGCGGTGTTCGGCAGCAATGGCCGCGTGCAGTTGTTCAACCCGGCTTTCTCGAAGATGTGGAAGCTGTCGGCGGCGAGCTTGCGGGAGCAGCCGCACATCGAGACGGTGGAAGCGTTGTGCAAGCCGCTATTCGATGACGCGCTGACATGGCGGACGCTGCGCGAGGCGATTACCGCGATCGAAAACCGCACGCAGGTCGCGCTAAAGCTCGAGCGCAAGGACGGCAGCGTGCTGGATTGCATGACCATGCCGCTGCCCGACGGCGCGACCATGCTGACATACCAGGACATCACCGATACCGAGAATGTCGAGCGCGCGCTGCGCGAGCGCAACGAGGCGCTGGAGGCCGCCGACCAGATGAAGGTCGATTTCGTCCACCACGTTTCGTACGAACTGCGCGCGCCGCTCACCACCATCATCGGCTTTGCGCATTTCCTCAGCGACCCCGCCACCGGCCCGTTGACGGCAAAGCAGGCCGAATATCTCGACTACGTCACCAAATCGACCAACGCGCTGCTGGCGCTCACCAATAACATTCTCGATCTCGCGACGATCGATGCCGGGGCCATGAAACTCGAACTCGGCCCCGTCAGTATCGGCAAGGCCATTGAAGCGGCCGCCGAAGGCATCCAGGACCGCCTCGCCACCGATCGCATCGCGCTCAAGGTCGATGTCGACCCCAATGTCGGCGATTTCATCGGCGACGAACGCCGCGTGGTGCAGGTTTTGTATAATCTGCTCGCCAACGCAGTCGGATTCTCGCCGCACGATACGACGGTCACGATCAGCGCGCGACGCACCGACCACAGCGTCGTGTTTGCGGTGACGGATTCCGGGCCGGGCATCCCGCCCGAAGTCAAGGACAAGGTATTCAACTGGTTCGAGAGCCATCCGCAGGGATCGCGGCACCGCGGCGCCGGCCTCGGCCTTTCGCTGGTGCGCTCCTTCGTCGAACTGCACGGCGGAAAAGTGCGCGTCGATTCGATCGTCGGCAAAGGCACCACGGTGACGTGCGACTTTCCGACCGACCAAAACGCACGTAACGCCGCGGAATGATGCCGACCACGACATTCCTGGTCGCGCTCGCGAACGAAACCGCGACGGCGCACCTGATGGCCGATCTGGCGCTATTGATTGGTCCCGGCGATGTGGTCACGCTCTCCGGCGACCTCGGCGCCGGCAAGACCGCCGCGGCGCGCGCGCTGATCCGCTATCTCGCCGCCGACGAGACGCTGGAGGTCCCAAGCCCCACCTTCACGCTCGCGCAAAGCTACGATCTGCCGTCGTTTCCGTTGATCCACGCCGACCTCTACCGCATCGACGATGCGAGCGAGTTGGAGGAGATCGGGCTGTCGCCGTTGCCCGAGGCGACGGTGGCGCTGATCGAATGGCCGGAGCGGGCGCCGGACGCGCTTCCCGAGGACCGTATCGACCTCGCGTTCAGCCACCGCCCGGCGCTCGGATCCACCGCGCGCGCGGCCGAGATCACCGGCTATGGCAAAGCCGTCGCGACCGTTGCGCGGCTCAAGGCGCTGCGCCAGTTTCTCGAGGACGCCGGCTATCTGGACGCAAGGCGCGAACGCATGCCTGGCGACGCCTCGACGCGTTCCTACGCGCGGCTGGCCGATGACAATGGCACCGTCATCCTGATGAATTCGCCGCGCCGTCCGGATGGACCGCCGATCTATGATGGCAAATCCTATAGCGCCGCAGTTCATCTCGCCGAGGACGTCAAGCCGTTTGTCGCTATCGACAACGGCCTGCGCCAACGCGGGTTCTCGGCGCCCGCGATCCGACACGCCGATCTCGATCAGGGGTTTTTGATCACCGAGGATTTCGGCAGCGATGGCATCATCGAAGGCGATCCGCCGCGGCCGATTGCGGAGCGTTATGAAGCCGCAACCGACATGCTTGCGGCGCTGCATCGCGAGCGGTTGCCGGATGTCCTGCCGCTGACGCCGCAGCTCACCTACGACATCCCCGTGTACGATATCGACGCCTGGCTGGTCGAGATCGGGCTGATGCTCGAATGGTATCTGCCGGATCGCGGCGTCGCGATCAGCAACGATCTGCGCGGCCAATTCGTTGCGATGTGGCGCGCGCTCCTGGAAAAGCCTGCGACGGCGCCGCAGACCTGGGTGATGCGGGACTTTCATTCGCCGAACCTGATCTGGCTCGGCGAGCGAGCCGGAATCTTGCGCGTGGGAATCATCGACTTCCAGGATGCCGTGCTGGGGCCGGCCCCATACGATCTGGTGTCGCTGTTGCAGGATGCCCGGCTCGACATTCCCGAGCAGCTCGAACTATCGCTGCTGACCCGCTACATCAAGGCGCGGCGCGCGAGCGAGGAGAGTTTCGATCCGGCCAGCTTTGCCGAACTCTACGCGATCATGTCGGCGCAACGGAATACACGGCTGCTCGGCACCTTTGCGCGGCTCAACGGGCGCGACGGCAAGCCGCAATATTTACGGCATCAGCCCCGGATCTGGACCTATCTCACTCGTTCACTGGCCCACCCGGCTTTGTCTGGCATTCGCGAATGGTACGCGGCCCACGTGCCGCCGCCGGTTTCGTAGTTTACCGGTTATTAGCCGTCCCCGCCCTACTCTGAAGCAGGCCAGCTCCGTGACGCGGAGCCGCTACGTTGGGAGCGGGAATAGACGATGGTGACGGAACAGCGGCGCATGGGCGAGCGTGTCACCTTCGAGCGCGGCATCCCCGCTCACATGATGGGGATCGACGGCACCTGGCGACGCGACTGTACGATGGAAGACGTCTCCGAGACCGGCGCCAAGCTCACGGTCGAAGGATCGGTCGAGGGTTTGCACCTGAAGGAATTTTTCCTGCTGCTGTCGTCGACCGGACTTGCATACCGCCGCTGCGAGCTGGCCTGGGTCAATGGGGACCAGATCGGCGTCAATTTCCTCAAGCCGGGCGACAAGAGGAAGAGAGCCATGAAACGCGGCAACCAAACGGCCGAAGGTTGAACCATTTATCTTTGCCAGCGTCGTACAGCCGTCATGTCCAGTGACTATGGCGTCAACATCCATGCGCTTGCCGAATCGCCGTGATATGATCTGCAACGCGCATACAACGGTTCGAGAAACGCCTGGAATGTCCGTCACGCCCACCAAAGCCATGGTTCTCGCCGCCGGCCTCGGCCTGCGCATGCGCCCCTTGACCGATCACATCCCGAAGCCCCTGGTCAGCGTGGCGGGCCAGCCGTTGCTCGACCATGTCCTGGACAAGCTCGGCGGCGCCGGTGTCCATGAAGCCGTAGTCAATGTGCATTATCTGCCCGACCAGATCATCGAACATGTCAGGACGCGCAGCCGCCCACGCGTCATCATCTCGGATGAGCGCCACGAGGTGCTCGGCACCGGCGGCGCCGTGGTAAAGGCCCTGCCGCTGCTGGGCGATATGCCGTTTTTCCATGTCAATGCCGACACGATGTGGATCGACGGTGTGCGGCCGAACCTGGCGCGGCTCGCTGAAACCTTTGATCCCGAACGCATGGACATCCTGCTGCTGATGGCGCCGACCACCAGCAGCATCGGCTATGGCGGCCGCGGCGATTACGCGATGCTGCCGGATGGCGCGCTGCGCAAGCGTCGGGAGCATCAGGTGGTGCCGTTCGTCTACGCCGGCGCCGCGATCATGTCTCCCTCGCTGTTCGTCGACACGCCGGCCGGCGAGTTTTCGCTGACTAAAATGTTCGACCGCGCCAATGAGCAGGAGCGGCTGTTCGGCCTCAGGCTCGATGGCGTCTGGATGCATGTCGGAACCCCCGACGCGGTCCAGGCGGCGGAAGAGGCGTTTTTGGAAAGCGTGGCGTAGATCTACTCCGTTCCGATCGAGCTTCGCCCGGCGGGGAGGAAAGTGAGTAGCGGGGACGCTGGTCTCAGCCGCATGACCATTCCGAAATCGATCCCTATAGTGGCGCCTGATCCGAATCAGGCAGCCCATGCGCGTTTTCAGCGTTCCAGTATCCGTACCGTTCCTCCGCACCGTGATCGCCGCTCTGGTCGATGGCCGATTGGTCGACGGCTTCGAGGCGCGCTCGAACCCGGCCAAGCTCGCGGAAGCGACGCTCTATCTGCCGACCCGCCGCGCCGGGCGGCTGGCGCGCGAGATCTTTCTCGAGGTGCTGGACGCTGACGCGGCGGTGCTGCCGCGCATCGTCGCGCTCGGCGACATCGACGAAGACGAATTGGCCTTTGCCGGAGAATCGGAACAATTTGGCGGCGCGGCCCCGCTCGACATTCCGCCAAAACTCGGCGAACTCGAGCGCCGGCTGACGCTCGCGAGATTGGTCTCCGCGTGGGCCAAAAGTCCGGTGTCGGCACCGCTGGTGGTCGGTGGCCCGGCATCGACGCTGGCGCTGGCCGGCGACCTCGCGCGGCTGACGGACGACATGGTGACGCGCGGCGTCCCATGGGAAGCACTCGACAAATTGGTGCCGGATCACCTCGACCAATATTGGCAGCACTCGCTGGATTTCCTGCGGATCGCGCGCAAGGCGTGGCCTGATCATCTCAACGAAATCGGCCGAATCGAACCGGCGGCGCGGCGCGACCTGTTGATCTCGGCGGAAGCCGCGCGCCTGACCGCGCATCCTGAGGGTCCGGTGATCGCCGCTGGCTCGACCGGCTCGATGCCGGCCACGGCAAGATTCCTGCATGCCGTGGCGGAGCTGCCGCATGGCGCAGTGGTGCTGCCGGGACTCGACACCGATCTCGACGATGAATCGTGGCAGACGATCGGTGGTCTCAGCGACGCGCAGGGCAGATTCACCACGCCGCCGGCCTCGAACCATCCGCAATTCGCGATGCATGCGCTGCTGGATCGATTCGGCATCCGCCGCGATGACGTCGAGATCCTGGCCAAGCCCGCGCCGCACGGGCGCGATGTGCTGGTGTCGGAGACGATGCGGCCTTCCACCGTAACAGCGCAGTGGCACGACCGGCTGGAGCAGCCCGACATCGCCGCCAGGATTTCGGCCGGGATGAAAGACCTCGCCATCGTCGATGCGCCCAATCCCGAGATGGAAGCGCTTGCGATTGCGGTAGCGATGCGCGAGGCGCGGCATCTCAATAAATCGGCGGCACTCGTCACACCCGATCGGGCGCTGGCGCGTCGGGTGATGGCGTCGCTGACCCGCTGGCGACTCGAATTCGACGATTCCGGTGGCGACGCCGTGATGGACACGCCATCAGGCGTCTTTGCACGCCTCACCGCGGAAGCCGCGGCCAAGGGGCTTGAGCCGCCGACGCTGCTGGCGCTGCTAAAGCATCCGCTGTTTCGGCTCGGCGGCGCCCACGGCGTGCTCAAGCCCGCCATCGAAGTGCTGGAGTTGGCGCTGTTGCGCGGCACCCGGCCGCAAGCCGGGACCAGCGGCCTTGCGCGCGACTTCGAACGCTTCCGCAGCGAACTCGCCAAATTGCGCCGCGGCGAGCCGTCATCGCTGCACGCGTTGGAGCGGCGGGCGCGCCTTCGCGATCACGAACTCGATCACGCCCAGGCGCTGATCACGCGATTGCAGAGCGCGCTTGCGCCGCTTGAAAATCTCTCGTCGTCAAAACCCTACGATTTTGCCGAACTGGCGCAGCGGCATCGCGAGGCGATTTCCGCACTATCGCGCGATCAACACGGCGTTGCCGTCGTGTTCGAGGAACGCGCGGGCTCCGCACTGGCCGCAGCGTTCGACGATCTGCTCGGCAAGGAGGGGCCGAGCGGGCTGGTGGTGCAAACAGGCGATTATCCCGACGTCTTTCAGACCGCGTTCGCCGATCGCATGGTGCGCCGGGGCGAATCACCGCGCGCGCATCTGCATATCTTTGGCCAGCTCGAGGCCCGCCTGACGGAATCCGATCGCGTCATTCTTGGCGGGCTGGTCGAGGGCGTCTGGCCACCGGCGCCGCGGATCGATCCCTGGCTCAGCCGGCCGATGCGCAACGAACTCGGCCTCGATCTACCGGAGCGGCGCATCGGCCTTGCCGCACATGACTTTGCGCAATTGCTCGGAACCGGCGACGTCATCCTGACCCATTCGGCAAAAGTCGGCGGCGCGCCGGCGGTGGCGTCGCGATTCCTGCATCGGCTGGAAGCGGTCGCGGGAGAAGGGCGCTGGAAAGCCGCGAAAGCAGCGGGTGAAAAATACGTTCGCTTTGCCGCTGAACTGGATCGGCCCGGCAAGACCGAACTGATCCCGCAGCCCGCGCCGAAGCCGCCGCGCGAGACGCGGCCGCTAAAACTTTCGGTGACCGCGATCGAGGACTGGCTGCGCGACCCCTATACGATCTACGCAAAATACATCCTGAGGCTCGACCCGCTCGATCCCGTCGACATGCCGCTATCGGCCGCCGATCGCGGCTCGGCGATCCACGAGGCGCTCGGCGAATTCACGCAAACGTTTGCCGCTGATTTCCCGGATGATCCGGTCCGTGCGCTGCGCGGCATCGGCGAAAAACATTTCGCGCCGCTGATGGATCGGCCGGAGGCGCGTGCGCTGTGGTGGCCGCGATTTCAGCGAATCGCCGCCTGGTTCGCGGAGTGGGAACTTGCGCGGCGCGGCCAGATCGATGCAATCACGGCCGAGATCCGGGGCGAAATCGGAATTCCCCTCGGCAGCGATCGCACGTTTATTCTCTCGGCCCGCGCCGACCGCATCGAGCGCCGCCGTGACGGCAGTTTTGCGATCCTCGATTACAAAACCGGGCAGCCGCCAACCGGCAAGCAGGTCCGCATGGGCCTGTCGCCGCAGCTCACGCTGGAAGCGGCAATCTTGCGCGAAGGCGGCTTCGACGGCATCCCGGCGGACTCTTCCGTCGGTGAGCTCGTTTATGTCAGGCTCAGCGGCAACAATCCGCCGGGCGAGCAGCGGACGCTGGAGTTGAAGATCAGGCAAAACGATACGCCGCAGCAGCCCGACGCCGCGGCGGAATACGCGCGGCAGGAGCTTGAAAAGCTGATCCGCAAATTCGAAAACGAAGAACAGCCTTATACCTCGCTGAACCTGCCGATGTGGGCGAGCCGCTACGGCACGTATGACGATCTCGCCCGCATCAAGGAATGGTCGGCGGCCGGCGGGTTAGGATTGGAGGAATGGTGAAGGCACCCCGCCCCATTCCGGAGACCGTTCGCGCCACCCAGGCGCGTGCGTCCAACCCTGCGGCGTCCGCCTTCGTCTCGGCCAATGCCGGTTCGGGCAAGACGTTTGTGCTGGTGCAGCGGGTAATCCGCCTGTTGCTCGACGACGTGCCGCCCGAAAAAATCCTCTGCGTCACCTTCACCAAGGCGGCCGCCGCCAACATGGCCGAGCGGGTGTTCACGACACTTGGGCACTGGGTGACGCTCGACGACGACGCGCTGGACGCCGCAGTCCGCGAAACGGGAATCGCACACCCCACGGCAAAGTTGCGCAGATCGGCGCGCAAATTGTTCGCCTGCGCGCTGGAGACCCCGGGTGGACTTAAGGTGCAGACCATCCACGCGCTGTGCACGCGGCTGCTGCAGCAGTTCCCGTTCGAAGCCAATGTGCCGGCGCGTTTCGCCGTGCTGGACGAGCGCGACCAGAACGAGATGATGGAGCGCGCCAACCTTGCCGTGCTGCTGGAAGCCTCCCGCAATCCCGACAGCGCAACCGGTGGTGCGCTCATGACGGCGATGGCCAGCGCCGCCGATGTCACCTTCAAAGATGTGGTGCGCGAGGCGTGTCTGAGCCGCGATCATTTCATGGCGTGGACCGACGCCGCCGGGAGCGCCGAGGCTGCGGCGGCACAGATGTCGGCAGCGCTCGGGCTTGCCGCTGATGACCGCATCGAAGATGTCGAGCGCGAGATTATCGACGGACCGAATTTGCCGCGGTCGCGCTGGCAGGACATCGCTCTTCTGCTCGAAACAAGCAGCAAAGCCGATCAGAAGCAAGCCGCCCGACTTCGCGAAGCCTTGGTCTTTACCGGCAGCGCGCAAGTGGAAGAATATCTCAGCGTGTTCCTCACAGATGAGCGCGTGCCCCGTGATGCGGTGATCACGAAAAAGTTCTGCCAAAGCAATCCAGCCGTCGGCCGATTGTTCGAGGCCGAATGCCGCCGCATTGGTCCCCTGATTGAGCGCCGCCGCGCGGTGACGGTGCGCGACCGCACCGAAGCGCTTTTGCATATCGCAACCGCGGCGGCAACAAACTACCGCCGCGAGAAGCAGGAACGCGGCCTGCTCGACTATGACGATTTGATCGACAAGACGCTCGCGATGCTGGATCGCGTCTCGCCCGGCTGGGTGCATTACAAGCTCGATCGCGGCGTCGACCATGTGCTGATCGACGAGGCGCAGGACACCAGCCCGCGGCAGTGGGAAATCGTCGCGCATATCATTTCCGAATTCACTTCCGGTGCCGGCGCGCGCGACGGGGTGGTGCGCACGGTGTTCGCGGTTGGCGACGAAAAGCAATCGATCTTCTCGTTTCAGGGCGCAGCTCCCCGCGAATTCGACCTGCGTCGCAGGGCATTGAAGAAGAAATTCGAGGACGCCGGCCTGAAATTCGATCCGATATCCTTCACCTATTCGTTCCGCTCGGGCCCGGCGATCCTGCAATCGGTCGATCACGTGTTCCGCGACGAGGCGATCTACCGCAGCATCCATTCGGCGGATATCGGCTACCCGATCCACCACTCGCTTGACGACGCCGGAGCGAGCCTGATCGATCTCTGGGAGCTGGCTGAAGCCGACGACAAACAGGAGATCGAAGGCTGGCGCGCGCCGTTCGACGGCGTCTCGGCGACAAGTCCGGAGGTCAAACTCGCCAAGCGCATTCAGGCCGAGATCAAATCCCTGGTCGAGAGCGGCACCATGACCGGAAGTGCCGGCGATCGCCGGCCCCTGCGCTACGGCGACATGCTGGTGCTGGTGCGGCGGCGCGGCAACGCATTCGATGCCGTCATCCAGGCGTTGAAGCACGCTAATATCCCGGTCGCGGGCGCGGACCGGCTGAAATTGACCGAGCACATCGCGATCATCGACCTGATGAACCTCGCCGATGCCCTGCTATTGCCGCTGGACGATCTTGCGCTGGCGGTGGCGCTAAAGAGCCCGCTGTTCGGCCTCACCGACGACGATCTGTTCAAATTGGCATGGCAGCGCAAGGCATCGCTGCGCGAAGCGCTCGCCCTGCACGCTGCGGCGGATGATCGGTTCAAGGCGGCGCTCAATCGGCTCGAGCAATGCGAATGCCGGTTTGTGAGCGCAACGCCGTTCGCCTTCTATGCCTGGCTGCTCGGCGGCGATGGCGGCCGGGCGCGCATCCTCAAGCGGCTCGGGCACGAGGCCAATGACGCACTCGACGAATTTCTCGAGCTGGCGCTGAACTACGAGCGCAAGGCGCCCGCCTCGCTGCAGGGCTTTATGGCCTGGCTGCGCGCGGCCGACCTCGAGGTGAAGCGCGACATGGAAATCTCGCGCGACGAAGTGCGCGTCATGACGGTGCATGGCGCCAAGGGGCTGGAAGCCTCCGTCGTCTTCCTGGTGGATACGACGACCTCGCCGTCCGATACCCAGCGGCTGCGGCTCATTCACCTGCCGCAAGGCAACGCCGCACCCCATTCACCGGGCGTTGTGGTCTGGGCCGGCAGAAAGGCCGAGGACCCCGTTAGCGTCGCCGCTGCACGCACGGCGATGCTGGGCGAGACCGAGGATGAGTATCGTCGCTTGCTCTATGTCGCGATGACGCGCGCCGCCGATCGCCTGATCATCGGCGGCTGCATGCCGGGCAACATGAACACGGTGCGAAAATTGTCGTGGTACGATTTGATTGCGAAAGGCCTCGCCAATTCCGGATTAGAGCTGGAGGAGATCGAGACGGCAACGGGCCCGGTGAAGCGCTATTCGCGGCCCGAAGATACCGTCGCGTCCACGGGTCCTGTTGCATCGGCATCGGCACCCCCGATCGAGCTGCCGTCGTGGTTGCAAATTCCGGCGCCGCCGGAGATTTCCGCCGACGGCCTGTTGCGCCCGTCCGATGACGACGACGGTCATCGCGTCCGAACAGGCGAGTCCATCGGGCAGCGCGCCCGTGCGATGCACCGCGGGACGCTGGTACACCGGCTGCTGCAGTCGCTGCCCGATATCGCGAATGAGCGCCGCCGCGATGCTGCGCTGAGCTACCTCGCCCGGAATGCCGGCGGCTGGAGTGAGGATGAGCGCAAAGCGCTGGCGGAGGAGGTGCTGGTCCTGATCGCGGATACGCGCTTCGCGCCGGTATTCGCGCCTGGCAGCCGCGCGGAGGTATCGATCGTCGGCCGGCTGGACCGGCCGGGCCAGCCACAGGCCCCGATTTCGGGCCAGATCGACCGACTGGTGGTGACGCCCGATGCTATCCTGATCGTCGATTTCAAGACCAATCATGGCCCGCCGAAGGCGGCGGCCGACGCGCCTGGGGGCTATGTCCGGCAGCTCGCGCTCTACCGCGCGGTGCTGCGCAAGCTTTATCCCCGTTTGCCGGTCCGCGCCGCGCTGCTCTGGACCGAAACGCCTGAATTGATGGAGATTTCCGCCCCCGCGCTGGACGCCGGACTGGCGTGATATCATGTCGGCGTGACCGAGCTTGACCCGGCAAGGTCGCGTTCATAGGTTTGCCTGCATGATCCCCGGGCGCGATTCTCAAGGCCGCGCCCTTTTGTCTTAATCGAACGAGGTATTCCATGGCCGTTAGCAAGGTTTCTGACGCCGATTTCGAAGCCGAGGTGCTGAAGGCGAGCGGCCCGGTGGTGGTCGATTTCTGGGCCGAATGGTGCGGCCCGTGCCGCATGATCGCACCCGCGCTGGACGAGATTTCCGGTGCGATGGGCGACAAGGTCAAGATCGTAAAGCTCAACGTCGACGAGAGCCCGAAGACGGCGTCGAAATACGGCGTGATGTCGATCCCGACTTTGATGATCTTCAAGGGCGGCGAGATGGCCTCGCGCCAGGTCGGTGCCGCGCCGAAGCAGAAGCTGCAGCAGTGGATATCCGCCGCGGTCTGATCGGTTTCGGGCCAGAATTATTTCCCAGGACGGCCGGCGAATAGCCGGCCGTTTGCGTTGAGAGGGCATGTCTCGCGTTGAAGAAGCTCTGCCATCTCCCCGAAGCCCCGTGCAAAGCCCCACCAAGCTGGCCGCGATGGAAGCGCGTTCGGTCGATGCCATTCCGCGCGGCGCGGAATGGCAGTACGAGCCGAAATGGGATGGCTTTCGGTGCGTGCTGTCGCGCCGGGCCCGCACGGTCGATCTGCGTTCCAAATCGGGCGAAGACCTCGGCCGCTATTTTCCGGAACTGGTAAAGGCCGCGCTTGAGCTGAAAGCGACGGCGTGTGTGCTCGACGGCGAAATTGTCGTGCCGCATGGCAAGACGTTTTCGTTCGATGACCTGCTGCAACGGATTCATCCCGCCGCCAGCCGGGTCAAAAAGTTGTCGCAGGAAACACCGGCGCTGTTTATCGCGTTCGACCTGCTGGCGACCGCGGCGAACAAGAAACTTGCCGCGCAACCGCTGCGCCAACGGCGCCCGGCGCTGGAAGCGTTTGCCAAAGCCCAGTTCAAATCGAATCCGGCGTTTCGGCTCTCGCCCGTCACGACAAGCTATGCCACCGCGCAGAAGTGGCTAAAGCAATCCGGCGGCGGCTCCGACGGCGTAATCGCCAAGCGACTCGACCTGCCCTATCAGGCCGGCAACCGCGAGGGCATGAAGAAGATCAAGAAATTCCGCAGCGCCGATTGCGTGGTCGGCGGCTTTCGCTATGCCACGAACAAGGTGAACGGCCAGAAGGCGGTCGGCTCGCTGTTGCTCGGTCTGTACGACAATCAGGGACTGTTGCATCATGTCGGCTTCACCTCCGCGATCAAGCAGCAGGAAAAGCCGGCGCTGACGGCAAAGCTCGAACCGCTGATCGCAAGGCCGGGCTTCACCGGCAACGCGCCCGGCGGCCCCAGCCGCTGGTCGACGGCCCGCTCGGCGCAATGGTCTCCGCTCAAGCCAAAACTGGTCGTCGAGGTCTGCTATGATCATTTCAGCGGCGAGCGATTTCGCCACGGCACCTCCATCCTGCGCTGGCGGCCGGACAAGTCGCCCCAACAATGCACCTTCGATCAGCTCAAGCAGAAGGCTGCCGATCCGATGAAGCTCTTGAAGTGAGGCCCGCGGAGGCGATTTGTTGCAATGCAGTAGTCTCGTCTGCTCGGCGCGGGGAGGAACTCGGGCGACGATGGCCGGTTGAAGTGCCTACTGCCAGCTTTGGAGGCACTTATGACCAACCCCAAATCAACGGCGCAAATTGCCGGGCATCCAGTCCACCCGATGCTTATTCCGTTTCCGATCGCTTGTTTCGTTTTGGCTTTCGTCTCGGACCTGGCGTTCTGGAGGACCTCGAACGAATTCTGGGCCAGCGCCTCGCTCTGGCTGCTGGGAATCGGCTTGATCATGGCCGCACTCGCGGCAGTGATGGGTCTAATCGACCTAACCGGCGATGTCCAAGTCCGCAATCTTTCCGACGCATGGCTACATGCCGGAGGCAACGTCATTGCGGTCCTGATCGAGCTCTACAACTGGTATTCGCGATATGCGCACGGAAACGAAGCTATTGTCCCAACCGGCCTGATCCTGTCCCTCATCGTGGTCTTGATCTTGCTCTTCACGGGTTGGAAGGGCTGGGAGATGGTTTATCGCGAGCATGTCGGCGTAGCAGATCAGGCCCGTTGATCGTGGCGCAGCGATCCTCGCGCGGACGCAGCTAGAGCGTGATGACTTTTCTTCGAATCGTCTTCACGCTCTATCCTTTTGTTTGAGCGTGACATCCACGCAAAAGGTTTGCGTTTGTCGCAAGGGAAAACCGGTGCCCGTTTTCCCGATCACGCTCTAACGGATCCATCCAGTTGCGATTGCCGACGCCAGTTCGGGCTGATTGTTCTGCCGCGCCAGCGCCGCCATCGCGCCGTGATCGTATGGCACATGGCGGAACGTCACGCGCCAGGCACCATCGGTGACTTCAAGGATGGCGTAGCGGGCGTCCGGTGTGCCGGCTTCCATGACGTGCTTGTATGGATGGACATCGCGATAACCAGGCGAACCGACGCTGCCGGGATTGGCGATCAGGCGGCCGTCACGCAGCCGCACGGCACGCGCGATATGGGTGTGGGCGCAGAGAATAAGCGGCTGGGTGATTCCCTGCGCCGCCTGCTCAATCGCCTCCAGCGACGACATCCGCACAGTACCATCGGGGAGAACCGTCTCCAGCCAATAGACCTCGTCATTCGCGGGCGTCGCGTGGCAAAGAAAAACTTGGTCGCAAAATACCAGCGTCGGCGGCACGGCGCGCAGCCAGTCGAGGTGCTTCGCATCAAGTTGGGCGTGCGCCGGCCGATCCCATGAGCCCATCTCCTGCGGCGGCCGGTCGATCAGATAGCGATCGTGATTGCCAAGCACGTGAACGGCATCGAGCGCCATCAACGTGTCCATGGTCCGTCGCGCATCCAGCGGCCCGCTCGCCATGTCGCCGAGATTGACGATCTCCGCAATGCCCTGCGCGCGGATGTCGGCAATGACGGCCTCAAGCGCCAGATAGTTTCCGTGGACATCGGCGATCGCGGCAAAGCGCATGGTCGGTCCAGCTACCGCTTATCCCGGCGGCGTGCCGTTGGCGGCGAGCACATGGCCGGCGAGGTAAAGCGATCCCGTGATCAGGATGCGCGGCGGCACATCATAAGCGAGGCGTGACAGCGTTTGCAGCGCGGCTTCGACGCTGGCTGATACCTCCACGCGCATGCCGAGCGCGCGGGCGGCGTCCGCCAGCCGATCCGGCGGCATGGCGTTATCGCGGCCGGGTATCTGCACCGCGAGGATGTGGCGCGTCAGCCCGGCGAAATTGGCGAGAAAGGCGCTGGCGTCTTTGTTCGCCATCATGCCTGCTATCACCACCAGCGGCCGGGAGACCCGCTCCTCGAGATCGCCGAGCGCCGCGGCGATAACGCGCCCGCCTTCCGCGTTATGGCCTCCGTCGAGCCAGATCTCGCAGCCTGACGGTCCCTGATCGACCAATGCGCCCGTGGCCAGGCGCTGCATCCGCGCCGGCCATTCGGCGTTGACGATGCCGGTTTCGAATGCGGCGATTCCTGTTTTGAACACGTCGATCGCGCGCAGAGTGGCAATAGCAAGGCCGGCATTGTCGAACTGATGCCGCCCAAACAGTTTCGGCGCCGCCAGGTCCATCAGGCCGCGATCGTCCTGATAGACCAGCCGTCCGCGCTCGACAGTTACCTGCCATTGCTGCCCGGCCGCATGCAGCGGCGCCCGCATGCGGCTCGCTTGCGCTTCGACCACGGCCATCGCCTCGGGAGGCTGCTCGGCGCAGATCACCGGCGCGTGGCGCTTGATGATGGCGGCCTTTTCACGCGCGATTGCCGGCAGCGTATCGCCGAGAAACTCTGTGTGATCCATGCTAACCGGCGCGATCACGCTCGCCAGCGGCGCCTCGATCACATTGGTTGAGTCCAGCCGTCCGCCTAGGCCGACTTCCAGAAGTGTCACGTCGGCTGGGTGTTGCGCGAATAGACAAAATGCAGCCGCCGTTTCGGTCTCGAAAATCGTGATCGGTTCGCCATTGTTGACGCGCTCACAACGTTCGAGCACCCCGCGCAGTTCGTCGTCGCCCACAAGCACGCCGCCTCCACGGCGGCCAAGGCGATAGCATTCGTTGATCCGCACCAGGTAGGGCGAGGTGAAGACATGGACGCGCAGGCCCGCGGCCTCGAGAATCGCGCGCAGGTAAGCGATCGTCGAGCCCTTGCCGTTGGTGCCGGCGACGTGGATCACCGGCGGCAGCTTGCGCTCGGGATGGTCGAGCCGCTGCAGCAGTCGGTGCATGCGATCGAGGCTGAGATCGATGCGCTCGGGGTGTAGCGCCGACAGCCGCACGATCAGTTCATCGAGCGAGGGTTGCGGTTTGGCGGCAGGTAAGTTCACGCGTGGGGCGCCGCCGGCACGACGTCCGGGGCCGATACGATCTGGGCCGGCATAGTGACCTGCGGCGCGGGTTTTGAGACCGTCTCCAGCGCCGGGGATTTCGTCAGGAGACGGCAGAGCCGCGCCAGTGTGGCGCGCATGTCGTGACGATGCACCACCATGTCGACCATGCCGTGGTCGCGCAGATACTCGGCGCGCTGGAACCCCTCCGGCAATTTTTCGCGGATGGTCTGTTCAATGACGCGGGCGCCGGCAAAGCCGATCAGCGCGCCGGGCTCAGCGATATGAACGTCGCCCAGCATCGCATAGGAGGCGGTCACGCCGCCGGTAGTCGGATTGGTCAACACCACGATGTAGGGCAGTTTGGCCTCGCGCAGCATCTGCACGCCGACGGTGGTGCGCGGCATCTGCATCAGCGCCAAAATGCCCTCCTGCATCCGCGCGCCGCCCGAAGCTGCAAACACGATGAACGGCGATTTTTTCTCGAGCGCGAGCTCGAGCCCGCGCACGATCGCTTCGCCCGCGGCCATCCCGAGCGAGCCGCCCATGAAATCAAAATCCTGCACCGCGACGACGACGCCGGCGCCTTCCAGCTTGCCGTAGCCGACCTTGACGGCATCGTTCAGCCCGGTCTTGGCGCGCGCATCCTTGATGCGGTCGACATATTTGCGTTCGTCACGGAACTTCAGGGGATCGGCCGTCACCTCGGGCAGCGCGATGTCGTACCAGGTCTCGTTGTCGAAGATCGA
Source organism: Bradyrhizobium sp. (assembly GCA_045811565.1). Taxonomy (GTDB): domain Bacteria; phylum Pseudomonadota; class Alphaproteobacteria; order Rhizobiales; family Xanthobacteraceae; genus Bradyrhizobium. Next base: position 2,320 of record JBJMTR010000212.1, on the reverse strand, counting down.
TTTCAGCCGCGCCACCGCGCCCATGCGCATGTGGTAGTTCGAGCCGGGAATCACGAACTGGTTGGCCTCGACGTCCTTGTAAAACACCAGCTGCCCGGAATCCGGACATTTGATCCACAAATTCTCCGGCGTCTCGCGGCGCAAGATGTTGCGGATCTTTGGCCGGACAACATTGGTGAGCCAATTCATTTTTCGCTCCGAAACGCGGTCAAACACATTAGAGCTGGATGACTTTTCTTCGAATCGACATCACGCTCTATCCTTTTGTTTGAGCATGATCTCCGCGCAAACACTTTGCGTTTGTCGCGAGGGAAAACTGGTACCCACTTTTCCGGATCATGCTCCAGCTGGAATATATGGCGGTCCGGGTTAGGCCCGGCAAGTCGCCCTTTATTGTTTGAGCATGATCTTGAGGGAAAAACGGTTCCCACTTTTCCGGATCATGCTCCAGCTTCTTCCCCGCTAATTGTGGCTTATTCGGCGGCCTGTTTGGCTCCCCGAACGCCTTGCGCGAGCGAGGCCACGAGATCTGCAACGGCGGTAACCGTCCTGGAGGTCGCCCGCCCGTCGGCATCAAGGCTGCCGCGCAGGGCATCGACCAGCGCGGTACCGACCACGGCGCCGTTGGCATTCTCGGCAATGGCGCGCGCGGCTTCCGGGGTACGGATACCAAAGCCGACGCAAACCGGCAATTCGGTATGCCGCTTGATCCGAGCGACGGCTTCGCCGACCGTCTTGGAATCCGCCGCCGCGCTGCCGGTGATGCCGGTGATCGAGACGTAATAGACAAAGCCCGAGGTGTTCGCGAGCACCGCGGGCAGCCGCTTGTCGTCGGTGGTCGGCGTCGCCAGCCGGATGAAGTTCAAGCCGGCTTTCATCGCCGGCAGGCACAGCTCGGTATCTTCTTCGGGCGGCAAGTCGACAATGATCAGCCCATCGATGCCCGCGCTCTTGGCGTCGCTAAGGAATTTATCGACGCCATAGATATAGATCGGATTGTAATAGCCCATCAGCACCAGCGGCGTGATGTCGTCGTCCTTGCGGAAGCCGCGCACCATCTCCAGCGTCTTCTTGAGCGTCATGCCGCCTTTCAGCGCGCGCAATCCCGCCGCCTGGATCGAAGGACCGTCCGCCATCGGATCGGTAAAGGGCATGCCGATCTCGATGATATCGGCGCCGGCCTTCGGCAGCGCCTTGATGATCTCGAGCGACGTCTTGGCGTCGGGATCGCCTGCCATCAGGAAGGTAACAAAGGCCGAGCGGCCTTCTTTCGCGAGTTCGGCGAAACGTGCGTCGATACGGGTGGTCACTTCTTCTTGCCCTTCAAGATATCACCGACCTGCGGCACGTCCTTGTCGCCGCGGCCGGAGAGATTGACCACCATCAGATGATCTCTCGACCGCTTCGGAGCGAGCTCCATTACCTTGGCGATGGCGTGGGCCGGCTCCAGCGCGGGGATGATGCCTTCCAGCCGCGACAGCAGTTGAAATGCGGCGAGCGCTTCATCGTCGGTGGCCGACAGATATTTTACGCGCCCGACCTCGTGCAGCCAGGAATGCTCCGGCCCGATGCCGGGGTAGTCCAACCCCGCCGAGATCGAATGCGCGTCCTGGATCTGGCCGTCCTCATTCATCAAGAGGTAAGTGCGGTTGCCGTGCAGCACGCCCGGGCGACCGCCGGCGATTGAGGCCGCATGCAGCTGCGTCAATCCATGGCCCGCTGCTTCGACGCCAAAAATTTCGACGCCGGGGTCGTCGAGGAACGGATGAAACAGCCCCATCGCATTGGAGCCGCCGCCGATGCAGGCGATCAGCGAATCCGGCAGGCGGCCCTCCGTCTCCTGCATCTGCTTGCGCGTCTCGGTACCGATGATCGACTGGAAATCGCGCACCATCATCGGATAGGGATGCGGACCCGCGACGGTGCCGATGCAGTAAAATGTATTGTGCACATTGGTGACCCAGTCGCGCAGCGCGTCGTTCATCGCGTCTTTCAGCGTGCGCGACCCTGATTGCACCGGGATCACCTTGGCGCCGAGCATTTCCATGCGGATGACGTTGGGCTGCTGCCGCTCGACGTCGACCGCGCCCATATAGACCACGCATTCGAGCCCGAACCGCGCGCACAGCGTCGCGGTGGCGACGCCGTGCTGGCCGGCGCCGGTCTCGGCGATGATGCGCTTCTTGCCCATGCGCCGTGCCACCATGATCTGGCCGAGCACGTTGTTGACCTTGTGCGACCCGGTGTGGTTCAGCTCCTCGCGCTTGAAATAGATTTTCGCGCCGCCGAGATGTTCGCTCAGGCGCTCGGCGAAATAGAG
>JBJMTR010000211.1:0-6566 GCA_045811565.1 Bradyrhizobium sp. | reverse complement strand
CGCCTATCCGATGCGTCGCGGCTGCGGCAAAAGGTATTTTGGGTAACGGCGAACACATGAGTTTTTTCGACGACGGACCGTTCAATCCGCAAAAAGCCGAAACCCGACTGGTCACGGGAGGACGCGACACCAAGGCGCAAAAAGGCTTCGTCAACCCGCCGGTCGTGCATGGGTCGACCGTGCTCTACCCGACCGCAGACGACCTGCACGCCCATCGCGGCGAATACCAGTATGGCCGCCACGGGACGCCAACCACGCGCGCCCTGCAGGATGTTCTGATGGCGCTGGAGGGCCCGGCGTGCGCCGGTGTCGGGCTCGCCCCGTCGGGCCTCGCGGCGATCAGCGCGACGCTACTTTCGGTGCTGAAAGCCGGCGATCATCTCCTGGTCTGCGACAACGTCTACCGGCCCTCGCGCAATTTCTGCAACGGCATGCTGACCCGGTTTGGCGTGGAGACCAGCTATTTTGACCCCCTGATCGGCGCCGGCATCGAAGCGCTGGTCAAGCCCAACACCAGGGCGGTGCTGGTCGAGGCACCGGGCTCGCAATCCTTCGAAATGCCCGATATTCCCGCGATATCAGCTGTGGCGCACGCGCACGGGGTGCTTGTGATAGACGACAACACGTGGGCGACGCCGCTTTATCACCGCTCGCTCGATCAGGGCGTCGATATCAGCATGCAGGCCGCCACCAAATATATCGGCGGCCATTCCGACATCATGTTCGGCACGATTTCGGCCAACGCGAAAGCTTGGCCGCAGGTTGCCGAGGGCATCCGGCTGCTCGGTGTTTGCGCCGGACCGGATGACGTCTTCCTGGCCCTGCGTGGCATGCGCACGCTCGCGGTGCGGCTCGCGCAACACTACCGATCCGGGCTGGAGATGGCACGCTGGCTCGCGACCCGGCCAGAGGTGGCCAAAGTGTTGCACCCTGCCCTTGAGAGCGATCCCGGGCACGCGATCTGGAAGCGCGACTTCACCGGCGCCTCCGGCCTGTTCAGCATCGTGCTGAAGCCTGTGCCGCAGAGGGCCGTCGACGCCCTGCTCGACACCGTAAAGCTGTTCGGCATGGGCTATTCATGGGGCGGCTTCGAGAGCCTCGTCATTCCCTTCGACTGCGACAGCTATCGCACCGCCACCAAATGGGCCCCAGGTGGCCCCACCCTGCGACTCCACATCGGGCTTGAGAACGTCGAGGACCTCAAGGCCGACCTCGAGCGCGGTTTTGCGGCGTTGAACGCAGCGTAGGATTTGGACTGACAAAGATCGTCCAGTGGCAGTGAACCACGAATCTCAGGGGTGAATTCGCATGGCCCTCATCAAGAACATCGAAACGGGATTTTACCGGGTTCCGCTCTCCGTCACGCTGACCGACAGCACGCATGGCGAAATGAAAGCCTTCGAGCTGATCACCGTTCGCGTCCGCGATTCCGATGGCGCCGAGGGTGTCGGATACACCTATACGGTGGGCCGGAATGGCGGCGCTGTAGCCGATATTCTCCGGCGGGAAGTCTGTGAACTTGTTGGCGACGCCGAGGCCGACGACACCGAAAGCATCTGGCAGCGTCTGTGGTGGGCGCTCCATTATGGCGGACGCGGCGGCGCTTCGGTGCTGGCGCTCTCGGCATTCGACATTGCCTTATGGGATCTCAAAGCACGGCGCGCCGCGCTCCCGCTCTGGCGCATATTGGGCGGCTTCGACGATCGCGTGCCCTGCTATGCCGGAGGAATCGACCTCGATTTGTCGGTCGAGGCGCTCCTGACGCAAACAGATGAAAACCTCGGCAAGGGCTTTCGCGCGATCAAGATGAAGGTCGGCCGGCCAGATCTGGCGTCGGACGTGGCGCGCGTAAAGGCGATGCGGTCCCATTTGGGCGAAGGTTTTCCGCTGATGGCGGACGCCAACATGAAATGGACCGTGGAGGAAGCGATCCGGGCGGCCCGAGCGTTGCAACCGTACGATCTGACCTGGCTCGAAGAGCCCACGATCCCCGATGATGTCATCGGTCACGCCCGCATTCTGGCACAGGGCGGCGTGCCCATCGCGGCGGGCGAGAATCTACGCACGCTCTGGGAATTCAAGAACTACATCGCCGCGGGCGCGGTCTCCTATCCGGAACCCGACGTCACCAGTTGCGGCGGCGTGACGTCGTTCATGAAGATTGCGCGTCTTGCGGAGGCGTTCAACCTTCCCGTCACCAGCCATGGGGCTCACGATGTCACCGTCCACCTGCTGGCGGCCTGTCCAAATCGCTCGTATCTCGAGGCGCACGGATTTGGTCTTGATCGATACATCGAGCATCCGCTTGTTCTCAAACAGGGGATGGCGCTTGCGCCGACACGTCCGGGTCACGGCGTGAGCTTCGATTGGAACGCACTCGGAGAGTTAACCGCCTAAGCCGCTTGCGAAACCGATGTTCTCACTCGGAATTTGAGGTCTTGGCGGACGAGAGCGGCGCCGAGCTGGCCTCCTTCGCAGTGCCGGGACGCTGATCGATCTTCGACATTACCGTGGCACCGGTGTCAAACCGCTCACGATAGATCTGCAGATTCTCCATGACACGCTGGACATAGTTGCGCGTCTCGGCGAACGGAATGCGTTCGACCCAGTCCACTGCATCCACCTTGGGATCGCGCGGATCGCCATACTGCTTCACCCAGTCGCGAACACGACCGCGGCCGGCGTTATAGCCGGCGAAAGTCATGATGTGCGAGCCGTTATATTCCCGTAACAGCGCGCCAAGTTCGGCTGCGCCCATTTGCGTATTGTAGACGGGGTCAGAAACCATCCGCTCCCAATCGTAGGTGACGCCGAATCTTTTCGCGGTATCGCGACCGGCTTCCGGGGTTACCTGCATCAAGCCGACCGCATTTGCCGGCGACTTGTCGCGCTGGTCGAACGCACTTTCGGTGCGGGCGACCGAATAGATGACGCTGCGCTCTATTTCCGGACCGATGGGGCTGTGCTGCGGTATCCCGATCGTCGGGAATGCGTAAACATCCAGCGCCAGGCCGCGCGCGAGTGCCGTCTTGCCGATCTGCAGCATGGCGCGCGCGTCATTGCGCCGAGCGGTCAGTTCGGCGAGCGCGACCAGCGATGCAGCGTCCACACTCTGCTCTGCGAGGCTTGCCGCGAAGCTGACGACGACGTCGCGCTCGCCAAGCGTATAGAGCATGTCCGCCGCGCGCACGAGTTCGTCCAGGAGCGCAGGAGCAGCAGCTGGATCGGCCTGCAGCGGTGGTCGCAGTTCAATCTTCCCAACGCCGAGCTTGGCGCGCGCAAGTTGCCCGTAGTACGCGGTGGGATGGCGAGCGGCAGCTTCATAGCTGGCGCGCATCGCGTCATTGTCGCCGACGGCCTCAGCGGCGCGGCCGCGCCAGTAGTTCGCCCGCGCAACGACGGTCGGGTTGACCGATCCGTCATCAATATGGGCGAAATGCGTCCGCGCCTTCGCAGGGTCATCGAGGTAACGCAAGGCGATCCAGCCAGACATGAAATGGAATTCCGCCCGGTAAAACTCGCTCGCCGGCAGTGCGGCGTCATGCACGAGCTGATAGGCGGTCTGGAAATTTCCGAGATCGAGCAGCTTGCGGGCGAGCACGCGCCGTTCCCGCCACCATTCATCTGTATCCTGGAGCGCCATCGTCTCCGGTGGCGCCGTTTGCATCAGACGGGTCGCCTCGGCTATTCGATCGTGACGCATGGTCCAGTGAATACGGCATAGCGCGTAGCCCAAATCCTGGCGGGCCTCGCTCACAACTTCGTCGAGCCGTTCGAGCGCCTTGTCCGCATTAGCCATGACGGCGGCACACGCCTTGACGATCGAAAGCTGTTCGCTGCCAAGGCGACGAGCTGTGCGCATTGCGCCCGGAATATCCTTGGCGCCGATCCGCCTATCCATGCGCGCGCGATGGTCTTCAGGGGTGAGAAGATCGCGGAAACTCTCGAATGCTTCTGCTTCGGCACGCTCGGACAGTTCCTCCGATCGCCAGCCCTTGCGAACCTGCCGCGCGGCGCCTTCGCGGTCACCTTCGGCGAGCAGGACCCGCGCGAGCGCGAAGTGGCCCTTTGCACTTGTCGGCTGATCTCCAATAAAGCCGTGAACCGCGGTCGCCTCGCTCCGCTCCTGCCACAGGCGCGCCTCCGCGCGCTTTCGCATCAGGCCGATACTCGGCCAGCCTGGGTTTTCGGCGATGAACGCAGCGTATCGGCTGAAATTTGTATCGGCGTCCGGATGTCGCAGGATAAACCACTCGACGAGTTTCCGGGCCGCCGGATCGCCGATCGTTCTTGCTGTGTTGGTGGCTTCGCCAGTCTTGCCCTTGCGCGCCAGATCGATCGCCTGCTTTACCGCGGCAAGATCACCGGTGAGTGGAGACGCCACCGCACTCTGAGAGGCCGGCTTGGCCCGTTCTCCCGCAACTTTCACTGCATGCTTACGTTTCTTGTGCGGAGAGCTGCGTTGATGCCGAGCCTCATTCGCCACCTGCGCCTTCTTGGCGTGGTGACTTTGCTTGTGGCGGGCGGCTATCGCATCGCTCGACTGCGCGGCGGCCATGGTCACGGCAAAGAAACAAGTCAGCCAGAAGCGCTGGTTCATTTCCTGAGTCCCCCTGCGAACCCGTCGGCACGAACCATGAGATCGCACGATCCGTCCGGTCAGCTGCACGGGAGCGTAGCACACCGCAGATTCGCAACTGTCACGCTTTGGCAACATTGAAAAGGAAACGGTGCACACAATGGAACCGGAACTTGGCCGGCACGCCGTGCGAGTTGTGATGAGCCGTCCCTAAACGGGGCAACGACAAGCAAGCGGCCCACGCCGACGGCGGACAAAGCAGGTGAGGATAAAATCGCGCTTGCTGAACTGATCGAAAGCAACGGCTTCCACGTCGATGTGTTGCGACAGGCAATCGGCGACGCGTTCCCGCCTATCGATCTCGCAAGCGGCAGTGTCGACCGGAGAGCCGCCGGCGTCAGATCGACTTGCAAGCCATCGATCGATGATCGATCGCGCGTCTCAATGCGACCTTACCAATGAACCTGGGCGGTGCTCGATCGGCTTGCACAGGCAATCCGGAATTTTGCGGGATCGGTTCTCGGAACGATAACCATCCGTTCACCATGACGACGATTCCCCGCCATCCACTCGGCCAATTATTCCGACTCTCAAGTTCCCTTATACCTTTCATGGCTTAGTCATGCTGATGGGATGGTTGTCAACACTGTGCAGTTCAACGCTGCATAGCATCACGGATATCAATACCATCGAGAGCAGCAGGTCCGAAGATCAGGCTCCGAAGCGGGGCGCGAGCGTCAACGTGGTTCGCTACGGCGTCGCCAGCCAGATGACGACACAGAAGTGAACGAAAGGACGTTCGATATGAAGTGCGGGGGCAGTCAATTGGGGATACGGAGCTTTCTCATCCGGACCCTGTCGTTTTCGGCCGTCGCCGCGCTGACACTCAATCCGGCCTTGTCGCCCGTCATCGCTGCCGATTCCGATACCGTCCGCGCGGCGTCGATTGCCTCCGGCGACGTCAAGACGCGCTTTCTTTCGCTTGGCATCGGCAAATCCGTGGTCGTCGATCTGTCGCGCGACATCAAGGACGTGCTGGTCGCGGATCCGAAGATCGCCAATGCCGTCATCCGCTCGGCGCAGCGCGCCTACATCATCGGAGCTGCGGTCGGCCAGACCAACGTCGTGTTTTTCGATGCCAACGGCCAGCAGGTCGCGGCCTATGATATTGCGGTCAAGCGCGATCTCAACGGCGTGCGCGCGGCGCTGCGGCAAACGCTCCCGGGAATTCAGATCGACGGCGTCGGCGACGGCGTGATCCTAACCGGCTCGGTATCCTCGCCGATCGAGGCGCAGCAGGCCGGCGATCTCGCTGCGCGGCTGGTGGGCGGTGCCGACAAGGTCGTCAACTCCGTCGTTGTTCGCGGCCGCGACCAAGTGATGTTGAAGGTCAATGTTGCGGAAGTGCGGCGTGACATCGTCAAGCAGATGGGGGTCGACCTCAGCGCCAGCATGAACTACGGCACCGCGATCGTAAACTTCAACAACAGCAATCCGTTCACGGCCTATGGGCGCCCGCTGGTCAGCGACAACGGTCTCGCCGCTTCCGCCGTCACCAAGGGTATTCCCACGGTAACCGCGACCATGCGCGCGATGGAAAGCGCAGGTGTGGTGCGGACCCTGGCCGAGCCTAACCTGACAGCGATTTCCGGCGAGTCCGCGACTTTCATCGCTGGCGGCGAGTTTCCGGTTCCTGCCGGTTTTTCCTGCGACCCGGTCACGCATGTCTGTACGACCCAAATCAGCTTCAAAAAATTCGGCATCTCTCTCAACTTCACGCCGGTGGTGCTGACCGAGGGCCGAATCAGCCTGCGCGTGATGACCGAAGTCTCCGAACTCTCGAACGACAACGCCATTACGTTGAACCAGGGCGGCAATTCGCTGACCGTGCCGTCAATCAGGACACGCCGCGCGGAGACGACGCTGGAAATCCCGTCGGGCGGCTCTATGGCGATGGCCGGCTTGATCCAGGAGCAGACGAAGCAGG
>JBJMTR010000210.1:0-4838 GCA_045811565.1 Bradyrhizobium sp. | reverse complement strand
GAATTATTTTCTATATATGTCTCGTTCAACGCCCGTAAAGAGAAAATTATTTCTTCTCTATTGCGTCGCAACTATAGAATTTCTGCCTCGAAAGGCCAAGGCTCAGAGATGCATCTTCTCGACAACGAATCCTCCCAAGAGCCGGTGCGGCATTCCGAGTTACCGGACCGCACAAATATCTCGCAAAAAATTCTGGCCAATGCGCACCTCGCGCCGCCCTCGATGGACCATCTGGACGAACTCGAGGCGCAAAGCATCTACATTTTGCGCGAAGCGTTCGCGCGGCTGAAGAAGCTCGCGCTGCTGTGGTCGCTGGGCAAGGATTCCAACGTGATGATCTGGCTCGCACGCAAGGCCTTCTTCGGCCGCGTGCCATTCCCGGCGCTGCACGTCGACACCGGCAAGAAATTTCCGGAGATGTACGCGTTTCGCGATCACTACGGCCGGGAATGGGAGCTCGATCTCAAGGTTGAGCCCTGCCCGCCGATCGATGCCGTCGATCCCACGTTGCCGCCGGCCGCACGATCGGCCGCGCGCAAGACGGAAGGGCTGAAGCTCGCGCTCACAAAGTACGGTTTCGATGGATTGATCGCCGGCATCCGCCGCGACGAAGAAGCCACCCGCGCCAAGGAGCGCGTGTTCTCGCCGCGCGGCCTGGAGGGCGAATGGGACGTGCGCGATCAGCCGCCGGAATTCTGGGATCATTTCAATGCCTCGCCGCCGCCGGGAGCGCATTTGCGCATTCACCCGATCCTGCACTGGACCGAGGCAGACATCTGGGCCTACACGAAGCGCGAAAACATTCCGATCATCCCGCTCTATCTTTCAAAAAGCGGCAAGCGCTATCGCTCGCTGGGTGATGCCGATATCACCTTCCCGGTGGCTTCGACTGCGTCGAACATCGATGAAATCCTGATCGAACTCGATGGCACAAAGGTGCCGGAGCGCGCCGGCCGCGCGCTCGATCATGAGACCGAAGATGCGTTCGAGCGGTTGCGTGTCGCCGGCTATCTCTGACGCAGCATGAGTTGAGGCGTTCCCGATGAACATGATTCTCCCGTCAGCGATATCTGCAACGCCCAACGGCACCACGCGTCCGCAGGTTCGCATCGTCATCGTCGGCCATGTCGATCATGGCAAATCCACCCTCGTCGGACGGCTGCTGCACGAGACCGGCAGCCTGCCTGACGGCAAGCTCGAAATGCTCAAGGCCGTCAGCGCACGGCGCGGCATGCCGTTCGAATGGTCATTCCTGCTGGACGCGCTGCAGACTGAGCGCGACCAGGGCATCACCATCGATACCACGCAAATCCGCTTCCGCACGCGCTCTCGCGACGTAGTGCTGATCGATGCGCCCGGCCACGCCGAGTTCTTGCGCAACATGATCACCGGCGCCTCGCAAGCCGACGGCGCGGTTTTGATCATCGACGCGCTCGAAGGCGTGCGCGACCAGACGCGGCGGCATGGCTATCTCTTGCATCTGCTCGGGATCAAACAGGTTGCCGTCGTCGTCAACAAGATGGATCGCGTCGATTTCAGCGCTGAGAGATTCAAGGAGATCAGCAACGAGATTTCCGCGCATCTCATTGGCCTCGGCGTCAAGCCTTCCGCCGTAATTCCGATTTCCGCACGCGACGGCGACGGTGTCGCCGAACACACGCCGCGGATCGCATGGTACAAGGGCCCGAGCGTCGTCGAGGCGCTCGACGCACTCGAACCTGGCCGGCCGCTGGAACAATTGGCACTGCGACTGCCGGTGCAAGCGATCTACAAGTTCGACGACCGTCGCATTGTCGCGGGCCGCATCGAATCTGGCAGCCTACAAGCAGGCGACGAGATCGTGATCATGCCTGCGGGCAAGATCGCGAAGATCAAGACGGTTGAGAGCTGGCCGCGGACGCCAGTTCAGGGCCGCCAGACCGCCGGCCGCTCGGTCGGCATCACGCTCGACCGCGAACTGTTCATCGAGCGCGGCGACGTCATTGGCCATGCGGGCCAAAGCCCGCGCGACACGCGGCGCATCCGCGCGCGGATTTTCTGGCTGCACGATAAGCCGTTGTCGAAGGGCGAGCAGATCCTGATCCGCCTCGGCACGCGGGAGACCCGCGCGACCGTGGTCGCGATTGAGAAGGCGGTCGATCCCGGCGAACTCTCCAATGAGGAGACCGAATCGATCGCGCGCAACCATGTCGGCGAGATCGATATCTCGCTGGCGCAGCCGATCGCCGCCGACCCCTACACCGAAAATCCGCGCACCGGACGATTGGTGATCGAGGTCAATGGCCGAATTGCGGGCGGTGGTCTCGTGCTGTCGGTCGATGCCGGACAACGCGCCGTCCCCGTCGACATCGTGCCGGTCGAATCCGCGCTACGTGCTGACGAGCGGTCGGCGCGCTATCGCCACAACGGCGCGGTGATCTGGTTGACGGGATTGCCGGGCTCCGGAAAATCGACGCTGGCGCTGGCGCTGGAACGCCGGCTGTTCACACGGAACGGCTCGCCGATCCTGCTGGACGGCGACACCCTGCGTGCCGGGCTCAACCGCGATCTCGGCTTTTCGCCGCAGGATCGCAGCGAAAATATCCGCCGCCTCGCGGAAGTCGCGACCCATCTCGCGCGCAACGGCCACATCGCCATCGTAGCCGCGGTTTCGCCCTCGGCTGCGGATCGCGCCGCCGCGCGGCGCATCGCAGATGGCACCTTCCGCGAAATCTATGTCGCGACGCCGGCGGAAGTCTGCGAGAGCCGTGATCCCAAGGGTCACTATGCCAAGGCGCGCGCCGGCGCGCTGCCATCGTTTACCGGGATCGCCAACGACTATCAGCCACCCGCGGAGTGCGAGTTGACCATCGACACCTCGACCCGTTCGGTCGCGGACGCGACCGATGCGATCGAGCAGATGCTGGCGCGAACCGGCATCCTGTTCGAGGAACTGGTCGATCTCGCGGCTAATATCTAGCGCGGCGCGCGGCGCGTCGTCGCCCGACTTGATCGGGCGATCCAGTAGCCTGCTGCGTTCATATGAAACCAAATTAGCATCAGCGATTTACTGGATGCCCTGCATGAAGCGGGGCATGACCATGATGGGCAAATTGGCCCGCGGGGGGCCTTCTCATGGCGGTGGCTTTAGCGCTAAAAGGGCGGTGAACGCCCGCCTTTGGCGCGTTTTTGCTGTTTTCCATCTAAAAGCAGCCTAGAAGAGCCGTTTCTTTTGAGAAAGCCCATCATGAATCGTGTCGATGCCCACGGACTGAAGATCGCCGCTGTCCTGTTCGATTTCATCGCTGAGGAGGCGACGCCCAAGACCGGGATTTCGCCCGATGCGTTTTGGGCCGGGCTTGCCGCCATCGTCGACAAATTGGGACCGAAAAACCGCGAGTTGCTCGCCTTCCGTGACGCGCTGCAGGCCAAGATCGACGACTGGCATCGCGCCAATAAGGGCAAGAAGTTCGACATCAATGCCTACACGGCGTTCCTGAAAGAGGTCGGGTATCTCTTGCCGGAGCCGGCGACCAAGACAGTTGAGACCTCCAATGTCGATGAAGAAATCGGCAAGATCTGCGGCCCGCAGCTCGTCGTGCCCCTGACCAATGCGCGCTACGCGCTCAACGCGGCCAACGCGCGCTGGGGCAGCCTGTACGACGCCTTCTACGGCACCGACGCGATCCCGCACGATCCGAGCGAAAGCGGCAAGGGCTACAACAAGGCGCGCGGCGACAAGGTCATCGCCAAGGCAAAAGCCTTCCTCGATTCCGCTGTGCCGCTTGCGACTGGAAGCCACACTGACGTGACGTCCTACAGCGTCATCGCCGGCCAGCTCGCCGTCAAACTGAAGAGCGGCAATGCCACTGCGCTGAAGTCTTCAGCGCAGTTCGCCGGCTATCAGGGCGATCCCGCCGCGCCGAGCGTGGTGCTGCTGGTCAACAACGGCATGCATATCGAGATCAAGATCGATCGCAGCCACGTCATCGGCAAGGACGATCCGGCAGGGGTCGCCGACATGATCCTGGAATCGGCGGTCTCTACCATCCTGGACATGGAAGACAGCGTCGCCGCAGTCGATGCCGAAGACAAGGTACTGGTCTATCGCAACACGCTCGGCCTGATGAACGGCACGCTGTCGGCCGATTTCGAGAAGGGCGGCAAGACGCTGACCCGCACTCTCAATCCGGACCGCGTCTACACGACGCCCGAGGGCAAGGAACTCACGCTGCACGGCCGCAGCCTGTTGTTGATGCGCAACGTCGGCCATCACATGTTCACGGACGCGGTGCTTGACGCAAAGGGCGAGGAGATTCCGGAAGGCCTGCTGGATGCCGCAGTGGCCGGCCTGCTCGCCATCCACGATCTCAACGGCAATTCGCAAGTCAAGAACAGCCGGACCGGCTCGGTCTACATCGTCAAGCCGAAGATGCACGGCCCCGACGAGGTCACGCTGACTTGCGACTTGTTCGCCGAGGTCGAGAAAATGCTCTCACTTCCGGAGAACACCATCAAGATCGGCATCATGGACGAAGAGCGCCGCACAACGGTCAATCTCAAGGCCTGCATCCAGCGCGCCTCGAAGCGCATCATGTTCATCAACACCGGCTTCCTCGACCGCACCGGCGATGAGATCCATACCTCGATGGAGGCAGGTCCCATGATCCGCAAGAACGACATGAAGGCGCAGCCCTGGATCAAGGCCTATGAAGACTGGAACGTCGATATCGGCTTGATCGACGGCCTGCCGGGACACGCCCAGATCGGCAAGGGCATGTGGGCCGCGCCCGACAAGATGGCGGACATGCTGGCGCAAAAACTCGGCCATCCGCAAGCCGGCGCCACCACCGCCTGGG
>JBJMTR010000209.1:0-4955 GCA_045811565.1 Bradyrhizobium sp. | reverse complement strand
GCAGGCCGGAGGAGAAGCCGAGCAAGAGCACGATCAGCACGCGCGGCTGGAGGTAGACGGCGAGCCCCTCGCGCCAGGAGGCGCGGGGTTCGGGCATTGGCACTGGTTTGGCGGAAGCGTCAGGTGCTGTCATGAAGCCCTGTTAGCAGATTCGGCCGGAAAAGACTCTCATCGCCCGGCTTGGTCGCGCGATGCGACTCTCTCCGTCATCGTCCGCGAGGGCGTCGATCACGTATTCCGCAGCGTCTGAGCTTTAGCACTGATCTTCCATATTACTGGATACCCCGCCTTCGCGGGGTATGACAGTGAATTAGGCGGTGGTAATGCTCGGATACAGATCGTCGCAGTTGGGGTTGAGTTCCTCAATCAAGCGGATTTTCCAGGCTCGATTCCAGTTCTTCAATCGCTTCTCGCGCCTGATCGCGTTTTCCATATTTCTTCGTGAACCCTTTCACCAGCTTCAGTCCATGTTCGGCGACGCGGCGGATCAGATCATTGGTCACGCCGATATACAGCGTGCCGCCAATGCGGCTGGCGAGGATGTAGACATAAAAAAGCTGCCTGCGCCCATCTGGATTACTGGGTTGCCCGGCCTAGCCGGGCGGTGACAACCGAAATTGCGGCACCAGCCTATTTCACTGCTCAGAGAAGTATCTACTCCCCCGCCTGCAGTTTGCGCGGCGCGGGAAACAGCTCCGGCGTGTTTTTGATGATCCGCGGAACTTCCGCCGGCGCATCGGTCTTGCTGAAATCGAGTTCCTCGATGCGGCCGGCGCGCTTTTCGATCTTGTCGGCGGAGATGAGGATCTGCCGGACGTCTTCGTTGGCCTGCGAGAAATGGTTCTGCAGCTTCAACACGCGCTCGCGCAGGCGACCGAGATCGTCGCCGAGATTGAGCACCTCGGTGCGGATCTGGTCGGCGGCATCGCGCATCCGCGCGTCCTTGAGGATCTGCTGCATCACCTGAATCGCCAGCATCAACAGCGACGGGGATACCAGCACCACGCGGGCGCGGTAGGCCTTCTGGATCACGTCATCAAAGCCGTCGTGGATTTCGGCGTAGACCGATTCCGACGGCACGAACATCAGCGCGCTGTCCTGGGTCTCGCCGGTGATCAGGTATTTTTCCGCGATGTCGCCGACATGCTTCATCACGTCGACGCGCAGGCGCTGGTTGGCGAATTTTCGCTCCTCCTCGGTGCGGGCGTCGTGCAGCGCCGTCACCGCCTCCAGCGGGAATTTCGCATCGATGCAGAGCGGCCGCTGATCGGGGAGAAACACCACGCAGTCCGGCCGCTTGCCGGTCGAAAGCGTGTACTGGAATTCGTAGGAGCCCTTCGGCATGCCGTCCTGGACGATCGCCTCCATCCGCGCCTGGCCGAACGCGCCGCGCGACTGCTTGTTGGCGAGCACGTCGCGCAGCGTCGTGACTTGCGTTGTCAGGTCGGTGAGGTTCTTGTGCGCATTGTCGATGATGCCGAGCCGCTCGTGCAGCACGCGCAGACTGTCCATGGTGTTGCGCGTGGTCTGCTCCATCGATTGACCGACCCGATGAGTCACCGTGTCAAGCCGCTCGTTGACGGCGCGCGCCATTTCGGCCTGACGGCCGGCGAGCGCCTGCGCCATCGCATCGACCCGGCCGGTGGATTCGCTCTGCGCGCGGAGCATTTCGCTCAGTCGCTCTTCCAGTTCGTCGGCGCGAATCGCCTGCGCCATCGCCAGTTCCGCGCCGCGGCGACCGGATCGCGCGATCACGACGGCGATGACCAGCAGCAGGACAAGGGCAAGCGCGCCAAAACCGATCAGCGCTTCACCGGTGCGGACCGGCAGCTCGCCGATCATGAAAAGGATCTCGCTCATCTACGCCTTGTAGCCGATTCGCCGAGATCCGCGAACGAAGAGGGAACATTTATGGTGAATTGGCGGTTAATTTTTGTGGTTAACCGAGCTTAAAAAATCATGATTAAGGGCGCGTAAACCGGTTCCCGCGCGCATTGACCCCGGCAAATCAGCGGCTTAAATCGCCCGCCATGGCTTTAAGAGAAATCATCATCCTGCCGGACAAGCAGTTGCGGCTCATCTCCAAACCCGTGGACAAGATCACGCCGGAGATCCGCAAACTCGCCGATGATATGTTCGAGACCATGTACGCCGCGCCCGGTATCGGGCTGGCGGCGATCCAGGTCGCACAACCGTTGCGGCTGATCACGATGGATCTCGCCAAGCGCGACGAGAACGGCGAGAGCAAGCCGCGACCGCGCGTATTCATCAATCCGGAAATCCTCTCCTCGTCGGAAGAGACATCGGTCTACGAGGAAGGCTGCCTGTCGATCCCCGAATATTACGAGGAGGTCGAGCGCCCGGCCAGGGTGCGGGTGCGCTTCAGCGACCTTGACGGCAAGCAGCATGAGGAAGACGCCGAGGGCCTCTACGCCACCTGCATCCAGCACGAGATCGATCACCTCAACGGTGTGCTGTTCGTGGATTACCTGTCAAAACTGAAGCGCGACCGCGTGCTCAAGAAATTCACCAAGGCCGCCAAGCGCGCGGCGGAATAGTGTTACTCGTCATGGCGTGGGCTTGATCCGGCCATCCACGTCTTCGGTGCCGCGGGAAAAAGCGGTGAGTCAAGGCCGGGCGTGACGAAGCAAACAGAATCGCTCCAGGACAACCAGTCGCCATGCCACTTCGTCTGATCTTCATGGGCACGCCTGAATTTGCGGTGCCGACGCTACTGGAGCTTGTGGCCCATGGCCATGAGGTCGTGGCCGTCTACACCCGTGTGGCAAAACCTGCGGGGCGCGGCATGAAATTGCAACCGACCCCGGTCGAGCAGGAGGCGCGGCGGCTCGGCATTCCAGTACTGACGCCGAAGACCCTGAAGACGCCGGCAGCGCTCGAGGAATTTCGCGCGCACGACGCCGATGCGGCGATCGTCGTCGCCTACGGCATGATCCTGCCGCAGGCGATTCTCGATGCACCGACGCTCGGTTGCTTCAACCTGCACGCCTCGCTGTTGCCGCGCTGGCGCGGCGCCGCCCCGATCAACCGCGCGATCATGGAAGGAGATGCCGAGACCGGCGCGATGGTGATGAAGATGGATGTCGGCCTCGATACCGGCGATGTCGCGATGGCGGAACGCTTGGCGATTACCGACAAAATGACCGCCGCCGATCTGCACGATGCACTGGCGCCGCTCGGCGCCGATTTGATGGTGCGCGCGATGGGCGCGCTGGAGCGCGGCGCGCTGCAACTAACCAAGCAACGCGAAGATGGCGTGACCTACGCCGCCAAGATCGACAAGGCCGAGGCGCGGATTGACTGGAACGAACCGGCGCGCGCGGTGCTGCGGCACATTCACGGCCTGTCGCCGTTCCCCGGCGCGTGGAGCGAGTTGGCCGATGGCGAACCGGTGCGCATCAAAATCCTGCGCTGCGAGCTGGCCAGGGAGTTCGGCACGCCGGGCGTAGTACTCGACAATCATCTCACGATTGCGTGCGGCGACGTCGCGATCCGTATTCTGGAGCTGCAGCGCGCCGGCAAGGCGCCGATGAAGGCGGAAGAATTTCTGCGCGGCACGCCGCTGGCGGCAGGCGCGAGATTTACATAACGCTGTCATACCTTGCGAAGGCGGAGTATCCAGTACGCCGCGGCCCTGAGATTTAACGCAACGCCGCGGAATACCGGATACTCCGCTTTCGCGATAATGACGGCCTTACCGGATTGATATGCCCCGCTACAAGCTCACCATCGAATATGACGGCGGACCGTTCTGCGGCTGGCAGATCCAGGAGAACGGCCCCTCCGTGCAGGGCGCGCTGGAAACCGCCGTGAAGGCCATCAGCGGCGAGAATGTTCGCGTGCATGGCGCGGGCCGCACCGATGCCGGCGTGCACGCGCTGGCACAGGTCGCGCATTGCGACATCGCAAAACATTTTCCGCCGGGCCGCTTGCGCGACGGCCTGAACGCGCATTTGCGGCCGCATCCGATCGGCGTGCTGAGTACAGATATCGTGCCGGATGCGTTCGAGGCGCGCTTCTCGGCGAAGAAGCGGCACTATCTCTATCGCATCATCAATCACCGCGCCAACCTGGCGCTCGATATCGGCCGTGCCTGGCGGCTGCCACGGCATCTCGACACGGATGCGATGCAGGAGGCCGCGCAGCGGCTAATCGGCAAGTACGATTTCACGACGTTTCGCGACACCGAGTGCCAGGCCAAATCGCCGGAGAAAACGCTCGATCAGCTCGATGTCGTCAGAAACGGCGATGCGGTTTCGGTCATCACGTCTGCACGCTCGTTCCTGCACAGCCAGGTGCGCTCGATGGTGGGATCGCTGGTCTGGGTCGGCGAAGGCCGCTGGAGCGCCGATGATCTCGCCGCCGCATTAGCCGCGCGCAACCGCGCCGCCTGCGGCCCCGTCGCGCCACCGGAAGGATTGTATCTGGTGCGGGTGGAGTATTAAGCGGCCTCCCACCGTCATACCCCGCGCAGGGAGTACGCCACGCTGGGTTAGGCGAAATACCTCTCCAGCACGCCGCGATAGATCTTCGTCAGCTTTTCCAGATCAGATACCGGCGTGCGCTCGTCGATCTGATGCATGGTCTGGCCGACCAGGCCGAATTCGATCACCGGGCAATAGCTTGCGATGAAGCGCGCGTCCGAGGTGCCGCCGGAGGTGGAGAGCTCCGGTTTCCGGCCGGTGACCTCTTCGATCGCGGCGGTCGCGAGATCGGTGAAGGGGCCGGGCTTCGTCACAAAGACATTCGAGTTCGACGGCTCCCAAACGATCCGCGCTCGGATGCGATTGCCGGCCGCTTTTGCCACGCGCTCTTCGACCAGTTTCCGCAGGCTTTCCTGGCTGTGGTTGTCATTGAAGCGGATGTTGAATTTCGCGCGCGCCTGTCCGGGAATGACGTTGCTGGCAGTATTGCCGACATCGACCGAGGTGAAT
>JBJMTR010000208.1:0-6767 GCA_045811565.1 Bradyrhizobium sp. | reverse complement strand
GATATTCGGTCTTCATGAACCAGCCGGGCGCCGTGATTCCGAAAATGTCGAGGTTGTTCTCGACGCCGCCGCCAATGAACCACCCGTCACGACGGAAAGAAGGTGTAGTGGTAGCCGCCGCGGTTCCGAGGGTCGGGTCCAGGAACGTCTGAGTGGTCCCAGACCACTCCGAACCGGAGTAACCGGCATTGACGTAGGACAGTACATTGGGCGCAACGAGATAACCCAGTCTCACACCACCGGCATAGCTGGTCCGAAGCTTTTCGCGCCCCTCAGTACCGAAGACGGGATCGCTCAGCGAACCCCGGAGATCTCCAAACTGGCCGTCACCGAAAACGCCCGCGACCCAGCGGCCGGCGAACTGCCAGTCATAGCCGATACCGACTGTTCCAAACCAGCCGCTGCCGCCCAGCCGCTGATCGCGGGTGAGTGCAGTGCCGGCGGGTCCAGCAGCGCCGAGGGCTCCAACAACGCCTGTGCTCTCAACGTTGCTGTCGGCGTTCCACAATCCGCCGCCGCCACCACCGAAGATGTAAAAACCGGTCCAGTTATAAGCCGGCGCAACCGGCGGCGGCGCCTTTGTATACGGCCGGGCGCCGAGGTCGGCCGCCGAGGCCGATCCCGTAAATACCGCCACCGCGGTCAGAGCGAGCACCAATCTTTTCATTTTCAATTCCTCAGTATTTGAGCGCCGAACTCGACTGCGCGTGCCACCGATTCCCAAAATCCGTAAGGTGACTATACGCAGTTCCACCCAAAATGCTGTTGCGGTGGGAGCACACCCTCAGCGAAAACGAATTGGGCGATGGGCGGAATCGGGCTCCAGGCCGGCCGGCGGCCCGGAATTTCCTTTAAATAGGGACTAAACGTCCAGCAGATCGTCGCTGGCGAATTCGGCCTTGTCGGAGATGAAGGCGAACCTCGCCTCGGCCTTGGTACCCATCAGCCGCTCCACGGAATCGGCGGTGCCGTCCCGGTCGTCCGCCAGCAGCACCACGCGCAGAAGCGCGCGCCTGGCCGGATCCATCGTGGTTTCCTTGAGCTGCGCCGGCATCATCTCACCCAGGCCTTTGAAGCGGCCGACATCGACCTTGGCGTTGGCGTTGAATTCGCTCTTCAGTAGCGTGTCCTTGTGGGCGTCGTCGCGGGCGTAGACCGTCTTGGCGCCATGGGTGAGGCGGTAGAGCGGCGGCACCGCGAGATAGAGATGCCCTTCGTCGATCAGCCGCGGCGTCTGCCGGTAGAAGAACGTGATCAAGAGCGAAGCGATATGCGCGCCGTCGACGTCGGCGTCGGTCATGATGATGATGCGGGAGTAGCGCAAATCTTCTTTGCGATACTGCGCCAGCGTACCGCAGCCGATCGCCTGCATCAGATCGGCGAGCTGCGCATTGGCGGTCAGCTTGTCCTTGCCGGCGGAAGCGACGTTGAGGATTTTTCCGCGCAAGGGAAGCACGGCCTGGGTCTTGCGGTCGCGCGCCTGCTTTGCACTTCCGCCCGCCGAATCGCCCTCGACGATGAACAGCTCGGAGCCTTCGGTTGCGGTGTTGGTGCAGTCGGCGAGCTTGCCGGGCAGGCGCAGCTTCTTCACCGCGGTCTTGCGCGCGATCTCCTTCTCGGCGCGGCGGCGCAGCCGCTCGTCGGCGCGCTCGATGACGAAATCCAGCAGCTTATTGGCTTGCAGCGGATTGCCTGACAGCCAGTGGTCGAACGGATCCTTGATCGCTTGTTCGACGATGCGTTGGGCCTCCGCGCTCGCGAGGCGGTCCTTGGTCTGGCCCTGGAATTCCGGTTCCCGCACGAACACCGACAGCATCACGGCAGCGCCGACCATGACGTCTTCTGACGTGACGGGCGCGGCGCGCTTGCCCTGGCCGATACGCTCGGCGTGATCCTTCAAGCCGCGCAACAGCGCGCTGCGCATGCCGGATTCGTGGGTGCCGCCATCCGGCGTCGGCACGGTGTTGCAATAAGACGAGAGGAAGCCGTCGGCATCCGCGGTCCATGCCACCGCCCATTCGCAGGCGCCGTGGGCGCCGTTGCGGCCGGATCTGCCGGAGAAGATGTCAGGATGGACAAGCGTGTCGGCATGGATTGCCGCGCCGAGATAATCCTTCAGGCCGCCCGGAAAATGGAAGCTGTCCTCGGCCGGGACGTCTTCGACGCCTTTCAAGAGCTCTGCGTCGCACCGCCAACGGATCTCCACGCCGCCGAACAGATAGGCTTTCGAGCGCGTCATCTTGAACAGCCGCTGCGGCTTGAAGGTGGCTTTGGCGCCAAAGATCTCGGTGTCCGGCTTGAAGCGGATGCGGGTGCCGCGGCGGTTGTTGATCTTGCCGAGGTCTTCGAGCTTGCCCTTGGGGTGGCCGCGCTCAAAACTCATCCGATAGAGCTTTTGGCTGCGCGCGACCTCCACCTCGAGCCGGGAGGAGAGGGCGTTGACCACCGAGACGCCGACGCCGTGCAGGCCGCCCGAGGTCTCGTAGACCTTGGAATCGAACTTGCCGCCGGAATGCAGCGTGCACATGATGACTTCGAGGGCGGATTTCTTCGGAAATTTCGGGTGCGGATCGACCGGAATGCCGCGGCCATTGTCGGTGACCGTCAAAAACCCGTCAGCGGTCAGCTCCACCTCGATGAACGTGGCATGCCCCGCCAAAGCCTCGTCCATGGCGTTGTCGATGACTTCGGCGAACAGGTGGTGCAGCGCCTTCTCGTCGGTGCCGCCGATATACATGCCGGGCCGGCGGCGCACCGGCTCCAGCCCTTCGAGCACCTCAATGTCACGCGCGGTATAGCCGGCCTCGGCATTACCCGAGCGCGCCGCGACCTTCAGCGGCGCTCGGCCTTTCGGTTCCGCGGCTCCGAAGAGGTCGTCGGCTGCTTTTGTTTTACCGGATGCTTTCAATGGCTTGGGCATGTTTCTTCAGGTTTTGCACCATTACGGCGCAGCGAATCGGTTGCTCTAACTATGCCACGGATGGGCTTAAAAAGTGACGGCCGGAGTGGACTTAGCGCCCAGGCCGGCCGTTTCGACAGATAGGAACTGGTTTCAGGGCCGCGAGGTCCGGAACACGATCACCGCGAACAGAGCCATCGCCGCGATCACCGTCAGCGCTCCCGCAATGGGCGCTGCTTCAAACGAGGGTCCCTTCGTCAGCACGACGGCGACACCTGCCGGGAACAGGATCGCGCCTGCGATATGCAGCCAGCCCTGCACCTTGGCCAGCATGCTCGTGCCGGCTGCAGGAATCAGCCGGTAATACAGGCCGAACAGAAACAGCAGCACGCCGCCGACAAGATTTAGGTGTGCATGCGCCGGCGCCAGCGTGAAGTTTTGCTGGATACCCATGACGATGCCGGCGAGCATTCCGACCAGGAGAACCACGACGCTCACGCACATCATCAACGATCCGATCATCCAGAAATTCCTTGGTTTTAAGCTATGGGAAGAAGCTGCAATCACGCCCCGTGCCCGCCTTTGTGACTTGATGTCACGCAAGTGGCTGGCTTACCTGTCTTAGGCTACGAGCCCGCAGAAAGGTTCAAGCTGGCAGTGGGCGGGGAAGGCATTCAATACATGGAAGAATTTGCGCGCGCCGTGGCCGATTTCGTGCGCCAACATCAGGTTTGGGCCGCACCGATCGTCCTGATCCTAGCGTTCGGTGAATCGCTGGCCTTCATATCGCTGTTGATACCGGCCTGGGGGGCGCTGGTCGCGATCGGCGCGCTGATCGGCGTCAGCGGCATCAACTTCTGGCCGGTCTGGATCGCCGGCGGTATTGGCGCGGCACTTGGCGACTGGGTCTCCTACTGGTTCGGGTTCAAATACAAGGAGCACGTCGCGCAGATGTGGCCGCTGTCGCGTTATCCCGAGATCCTGCCGCGCGGCGAGGCCTTTGTGAGCAAATGGGGCATACCCTCTATTTTCATCGGGCGGTTTTTCGGTCCCCTGCGCGCCTCGGTGCCGCTCGCCGCCGGCATTTTCGAGATGTCGTACTGGCCATTCCAGATCGCCAACTTCGTCTCGGCGCTGATCTGGTCGGCGGCGTTGTTGTTGTTCGGCGACGTGATCGCGCACATTCTCGAATGGCTATGGCGGGCGGTGTGAGGCGTGGAATAAGCCGCTGATGCGGGGGTTAGCCACCTCGATACCGGTCGCTCCACTGCCGGTAGCTGGGACCAAGCAAAGAAAGCCAAAGCGGGAATGCCGCATGGCAATCGTTCACTGGGAGAAAGTCATGGAACTTACACGTCGTCACGCCCTCGCTGGCGCAGCCGCGATCGCCGCGGCGCCGCTATTGCCGGCGATTCCTGCGCGCGCCGCCGCGCCGGTCGCCGATAAACAGGCGCCCAGCTTCTATCGCTACAAGGTCGGCGACATCCAGGTCACCGTGGTTTCGGACGGCAAGAACGTCTTCAAGCTCGAGGACAACTTCGTCACCAATGCGAAAAAGGATGAGGTGAACGCGGCGCTGGAGAAGGCATTTCTGCCGCGCGACATGTTCACGATCTACTTCGCGCCGCTGGTCATCAATACCGGCAGCAAGCTCGTCGTTCTCGACACCGGCAACGGCCCGCTCGCCAAGGCCAACAGCAAGGGCGTCAACGGACTGTTTGCCGACAACATGGCGGCCGCCGGCTTCGATCCCAAGGCCGTCGATATGGTCGTGATCTCGCACTTCCATGGCGACCACGTGAATGGCCTGCTGACCGCCGATGGCACGCCGGCGTTTCCGAACGCCGAAGTTTTGGTGCCCGCGACCGAGTGGAAATACTGGATGGACGACGGGGAGATGAGCCGCGCTCCCGCCGGGCGCATGCAGAACCTGTTCAAAAACAATCGCAACGTCTTCGAGACGGGACTTAAGAAGAAGGTTACGCCGTATGAATGGGGCAAGGAAGTCGCGCCGGGACTGCTTGCGGTGGAAAGCGTCGGGCATACCCCCGGCCACACCTCCTACGTGTTGTCGTCGGGTTCGGGCAAGGTGTTCATCCAGTCCGATGTGACCAACAATCCGAACCCGTTCGCGATCAATCCGGGCTGGCATGCGTTCTTCGATCAGGACGGAGCCATGGCCGAGAAAACGCGCCGCCGGGTTTACGACATGGTCGCCGCCGAGAAGCTGCAGCTGCAGGGCTTCCACTATCCGTTCCCCGGCCTTGCCAATATCGAGAAGGATGGCAACGGCTACCGGGCGATCCCGGCGCCGTGGAATCCGACGATCTGAACTTCGTCATTCCGGGCCTGCGCCAACTGGCGCAGCCCGGAATGACAGGGGGTGGAAGGGTCCGGCCGACTTCAACCATCTTGACGCCAACAGCGCGCGGCCCTATAGCCGCGCCCATGATCAACGCCGCGACCATCCTCATCGCCCGCCGCCGCCGCACTCACGCGGTATGGGCGGTCGTCTGCGTTTAAGATCATCGCCTCTGCCGCCGGATCCAATCCCGCGGCTCTTCGCTTCCAAAGACACGCGGTTTGATCTGGCGGCTCCTACGTCACGCAGGAGTTCGAAATGTATACGCCGCCGCCCTTCAAGCCCGACCGCGCCACGAGCCTTGCCTTCGCGGAAACGCGCGGATTTGGCCTTGCCTGCGCGTGGGATGGCGCCAGGCCAATCGCCTCGCCGCTGCCGTTTTATCTGTCGTATGCCGATGATGGCACACCGCAGGCGGCGTTTCATGTTGCGCGTCACAATCCGCTGGTAAGGCTGGCCGATGGGGTGACCTCTTGGCTGCTGGCCGTCAACGGTGCCGACGCCTATGTGTCGCCGGACTGGTACGTCTCGCCGGATCAGGTGCCGACCTGGCTCTATCAGGTTGTGCATCTGACGGGCACGGTGCGAAAACTGTCCGACGATGAACTCGCTGCGCAAATCGACACGCTCAGCGCCAAGTTTGAAAACCGGCTGGCGCCGAAAGCGCCGTGGACGTCGGCGAAGATGACGGCCGGGCGGTTAGAGGCGATGAAGAAGGCGATCGTGGGTATGGTGATGTCGGTTGAGGAGGTCGAAGGCAGCTTCAAGCTCAACCAGCACAAATCCGACGCGGATTATTCAGCCATCAGCGGTGCGCTGGCCTCACAGGTCGACGCGGATTCGCAAGCGATCGCGCGTCAGATGCGCGAGATGCGCCCGCAAGCCTTTGCAACGGAAACATCAGAGAATAGCGAAGCGGTGACGCTTGAAAGGAGCGTGTGATGAGCACCAGGAAGAAAGTCGGCATTTTGGGCGCGTCCGGCTACACCGGCGCCGATGCGGTGCGCCTGTTGGCGCGGCATCCCAATGCCGAGATCACAGCTCTCACCGCCAATACCCACGCCGGCAAGGCCATGAGCGAGGTGTTTCCGCACTTCTTCATGCTGGACCTGCCGAAGCTCGTGGAGTGGGAGAAGGTCGACTGGACCAAGCTGGACGCGGTATTCTGCGGGCTGCCGCACGGCACCACCCAGGAGATAATCGCGGCCGTGCTGGCGGCCAATCCGAACATCAAGATCCTCGATATGTCCGCGGATTTCAGGCTCCGCGACAACAACACCTATGCGCAATGGTACGGCCATGAGCACCGTGCGCTCGAGCTGCAGCGCGAGGCGGTCTATGGCCTCACCGAATTCTATCGGGAGAAGATCACCTCCGCGCGGCTGGTCGCCTGTCCCGGCTGCTATCCGACGGCGGCCTTGCTGGCGCTGGTCCCACTTGCGAAAGCCAAACTGATCGACGTCGACGACATCGTCATCGATGCGAAGTCAGGCGTTACCGGCGCCG
>JBJMTR010000207.1:0-6332 GCA_045811565.1 Bradyrhizobium sp. | reverse complement strand
TGCCGAAACGGAAGCTGAACTGACACAAGCCCCGGTTCTGTGAAATCAGCACCGGGGCTTTCGCGTTTGGTTTCACGGCTCCTGCAGGCGGACGACAGTGCGGGATCAGCCGGAAGTGATGGTCGGACTCTCTTCGTCCTCCTGCTCGGTCAACTCGACTTCCGTGAGGAGATCGACGAGTTCGCCGACACGGCCTTTCGCCAGCGGCTTGCCGGCATTTATCAGCGGCTCGTCATTCGAGATCCACGCCTTGGCCTCCGCCAGTTCTTCCGCGCTCGCGCCGCTTCCAATGATCCTGGCGATCGTGACGTCGTCGACCTGGCCGACCGCCTTGGTAACGTCATCCCGTGTGATGTTTGTCATGGCCGACATCCCTCGATCACGGCTACACGCTGCCCGCCGCCGGCGACAGCGGGCAGCGGAACAACGCTTCAGCGCCTCAGCGGCCGGTGGTAAGCCGCGGCGGGTTCTGCGACATCATCCAGAGTTCAACCGCCGCAAGCACCGCCACTGCGGCGCCGATGATGACGTGCACCGTCATCGCGGTGGTTCCCTGGAACCCGAGGACCCATGGCGAAACCAGCGCCCACAGTCCGACGACCAGGTTCAGCCACTCCTCCCAGACCGCGAACGCCGCCAGCGCCGCGATCGCCAGGATCGCGATGACGAGACCGGTGATATTGGCGTTCTGCGAGACCTTTCCGGCGTCGAAGCCGAACATCCAAGGCGAAAAGAACAGAATCGCGCCGAGGATGAGGTTCGCGACGTCACACCACTTCGCGTTCGTCCAGTTCCAATTCTCCATGACACCCTCCCTTGAAGGTTTGCCAAGCTGTCAACCGGAGAGCGGCGCTCGCAGTTCCATGGCAGCTGGATGAAAATTAATGGAACCTGCGGGGCGAGGCGGCGATTGGCCCCTTGCCGGCGGCCAGCGGCGCCTGTCAGCGGACCCGGCCCAATACATCAGACCGAAGGCAGTTTTGATGGCCAGGGAACTCGTCGCCCACAACAGACCTGTTTTCGATCGGCTGCACCCAATCATGTACGGGGCGGCTGTCGGGCTTGTCGCCTGGTTCGCCCTGGCGGCATGGACATTGTTCGATCGTCAGAACGACATCGAACTTCCGCTGGCTATTGTCAGCGCGTTTTTCGTGGTGGCCGTGTTGCTCCCCTGGTCGCTGTCGCTGGTTTGGAAAAGACACCGGACCTCGCCTCCCAGTAAAATCTCATTCCATGATTGGAGAGTTGGCGATTTCGCAGTCTGGGGAGCCAAGCTTCGGAGCACCCACGCGGCAATCGACATGCTGCTGCCGCTGGCGGCCGTCGCATTCGGCCTCACAGGAATCGGGATCGTCTTCCTGATCTGCGCCAGGGCGGCTTCGTGATTGACCGAAGTCTGTCGCTACCTCTTCGTCACCTTATAGATCGCGTTCTCGATGTCCGACGAAAAGTAGATCGTGCCCGTTGCGCCGACGCCTACGCCGGTCGGGATGTTGGTTGGCAAGCCGCCGGGGGCCGCGGCAAGGCCGATCGGCAGATCGCCGGCGATCTCGGCAACGGCTCCGCTAGCGGGGTCGATCTGGATAAGGCGCCTGGCGCCAACCTCGGCCACGACCAGCTTGCCATCGGATGTCAGCGCGATGCCCTCGGGCATCCTTAGATCCTTCGCGATGATGGTCTTCCTGCCGCCGGTTTCGACCTTCGACACCTGCCCCGTAAAGCCTTCCGTGATGTAGACCGTGCTGCCGGGCGCGGCGACGAGGCCGATCGGCCCGCCGAGATCGCCGATGATAGCCGTCCGGTCCTTGCCGTGCTCGCCACTGACGCGCAGCAGCGATTTGCTGCCGAGCTCATTGACCAGAAGGCTGCCGTCGTCGAGCCGGACCGCATCATGCGGGGCCTTGAAGTCGTGCAGCATCTCGATCGTCTTGCCGCTCTTTCGGTCGATCACCTGCACCGTGCCGGTGAACCAGCTGGACAGGATCACGTGATCGCCGCTGGCGGTGGCGCTCATCGGGTATTCCAGCGTTACGCCGTCGGCATGCATCCGCGCCGGTTCGGAAACCTCGCCGGTCTCGCCGTCGACTACGCGGTAGGCGAACACGTCGGCGACGTAGATGGTATCCTTACTGCCTTCGGAGACGACGCCGATGCCGCCGGGCAGCGCCAGCCTGCCTGATATCACCTGCTTCGCGGCGCCGGTCTCCGGATCGACTTCCTGAATGCCGTTATCAGCCATGTTGGAAACGTAAATGCGATCCTTGTCGTCGATCGCGAGATTGTCGAGCGAGGGCTTTAGCTGCGCGACCAGCTTCTTCGATCCGCTCTTCGGGTCGACCCGCACCAACTGGCCGAGCGCGGTATCCACCACCCACAGATTGCCCTTGGAATCGAAATTCACCGCAGCAGGAATCTTGAAGCCGTCGGCGACGACCGTCAGCTCGGCCTTGTCGACGTCGACTTTGGCGACCTGGCCCTTGAACCATAGCGGGCCGTACAACATGTCGTCCGGTCCGAACTCGAAGCCGTTGAGGCCGCCCATCTTCTCGATGATCTTGCGCGGCGGCTTTACGCCTTCAACGTCGATATCATAAAGCGCGTCGCCGAGGAACACCTGCGTCGCGTACAGCCGGCCGTCCTTGCGGAACGCGAGCGAGTTGATGCCGGGCAGGCCGGAGGCGAGCTTCTTGATCGCCCCGTCGCCTTTCCGCGCGTAGAGGTCGCCGGTGAGGAATCCGGTCCAGGCCATGGTGCCGTCGGGCGCGAACGCGATGTCGTCCGCCATGCCCTCGGGTGACGGTATCGCGATTTTCGCGGTGCCGTTTTCGCGATCAACCTCGTAGAGCGCGGCGCCTGCGACGCTGCCTGCGAACAATCGCCCGGCCTTGTCGATCCCGAGGCCATGCACGCCGTGAAACGCGGACCCGGGAACGAGGCGGGTGACCTCGTAGGTCTGTGCCGAAGCGCCGACAATGCTGGTGCAGAGCACTGTCGCCGCGACAGTAGCGCAGCGCGCAAGTCTGCTCGTCATGACGTGACCTCCCGATTTATTGGTTGGCCCGAGTATTCGTCTGGACCAGCGGTTTGGCAAACGAAACCTGCTGCGGGACTTGCGCGATGTTGTTGCATCCAGTCGCGGCATGGAGATGCCGCGCGGTGCGCATGATTTTAGATTTGGTGTTTGATCGAGGGATCAGCGGTTGGTGACTTGCCGCACTTGCGGCGAGCCGGTGCTGCCGGTAGCATCCGAGACGCGGGCGGCGCCACCGCGGTTGTTCATCTGGGCATCGAGACGATCGCGTTCTTTCTCGAAGCTCGCCATGACCGGTCCTTCGAGCGAGCGGCCGCGCGGCAGTTTCACGCGCATCGGATCGACGAAGCGGCCGTTGACCAGGATTTCGTAGTGGACATGGGCGCCGGTCGACATGCCCGTCGATCCAACGAAGCCGATCACCTGGCCCTGCCGTACCCGCTTGCCCGGCTCCATGCCCTTGGCGAAAGCGGACATGTGGCCATAGGCGGTCTCATAGCCGTTGTTGTGTTTCAGGCGGACATATTTGCCATAGCCGCCCTCCCAGCCCACCTTTTCGACGACGCCGTTGCCGGACGCGAAAATTGGGGTGCCGTAGGGTGTGGCCCAATCGACGCCGGTGTGCATCTTGACGTAGCCCAGGATTGGATGGCGGCGGCCGCCGAAACCGGAGCGCATGATCGCGTTGTTGACGGGCTTGCGCACCAGGAATTTTTTCGCGCTCTTGCCGGTCTCGTCGTAGTAGTCGACCACCGAATCGTCGGGGGTCTGGAAGCGGTAGTATTTCTTGGTTTCGCCGCCGACCGTCAGCGAAGCGAACAGCACTTCAGTTTTCTCGGTGATGTTCGGGGTGGCTTCGTCGTCGCCGGCGTAGAAGACGTCGAAGGAATCGCCGGGCTGCACCTTGCGCTGAAAGTCGACGTCGTAGGAATAGATGCGGACCATGTCCTCGATGACGCTCGCCGGCACCTTGTTGCGCAGCGCGGTTTCGTAAATGCTGTGATAGAGCCGCACCCCGCTGCCATCATCTTCATCGTCGTCGCTGTTGTCGGCGGTCTCCGCGACGGTGTTCATGCTCTGCACGTCGACCGCGACATATTTGCCGATGTCGGATAGCGCGGCCATGGCCTCGACGGCGGTATCGTTGGCGACGATCACGCGGTAGGGCTGCAGCCGCACGCCGGGCCCCGGCGCCGCCGGTGCCATTAGTATACGCAGCTTCTGGCCTTCTTTCAGGCCGCCGTCGCGACCGCGGGGGCCGAGCGTTGCCGCGATCGCCTTTGCCTCGTCAGGCGTTGCGCCCTGATCGCGCAGGATCGAGGTGACCGTGTCGCCCTTCTTCACGATGTGAACACGTTCGCCGGACGGGTTGCCGCCGGTCACCTGATCTTTGGTCTTGGGCAGCAGAGTAACGTTTTCGGGCACCACGCGGGTTTCGAAGCCGGCATAGGGATCGGGAAGGTTGCCTTCCGTGGCATAGGCCATCTTCATGTCCGGTGGGCCACCGCTGGCATCCGCCGTTGCATTGGCGAGCGTGTAACGCACGCCGCCTCCGGCGCCACGCCAGTGCGCGGCGTCGCGTACCCGCATCAAGACTTCGTCGAGCGCGACCACGGCGGCAAGCCTGGCCTTGGGCAGCACCGGCGCAAGGTCCTTGGTGACGAACGAAACCTCGGCGTCGGGTTCGACGGCATCGGGATTATTGGGATCGTCGGAAGCGGCAGGCGTGGTGGTGCCGACATCGGTCAGCATGCGCTGAGCATTGAACGGCGGGATCTTGGCGCTGAGATCGCTGGTCGTCATCGACAGATTGCCCGAGATCCGGATGAACGGCCGCACCCGCATCACGTCGCGGTTGCCGACGCGAGTAACGGTCGACACCCGCATCACATTGCGCGACGCGGTCGCCTCGGAGGGCGGCGGCAGGCGGTCGCTCTTGTGCAGGCTGGCGGTGCGGTCATTGGCGCCGAACGCGCCGCGCAGCGCGCCCTCGACGCGTTCCGGCATCTTGGCGAAGGTCGTCTCGCCGTCGAGCGACGCGAAAACGGCGCCGCCGATCAGGGCTGCGCCGCACAGGCCAGTCAGGATCGTGCCGCTGAACCATTGTACCGAGACGCGGCGGCGGTCGATCACCGCGGCCTCGGAGCCATCGACGGAAAGTGGCGGCTCGTGACCGAGATCGATCATCCCGGTCTCGCGTCCGTAGCCGCTTCCGCGTGACGCCCGTTGGTTCAACCCTGCATCCCCCCAAATTCCATTAACACGCGACAAGATTTCCTTGCAGCTGAAGCCCGTCCTGGCCCAAGCGGGGCAATCCGGGACTGCGGTGCGCCACAGCCAGAGATGTTCGGGAGCCGAAGGCCGTTACCTGGCCGAAGTCTCGAACGTCAATGGTGTGCAAATCTCTCGATGTTTCTCGGCCGCGTGGAACTGGCGACGGGTTCATCCGGAAATCGCCAGTCCCTGGTAGTCAAACCCCGGCAGCCCCCACTGGCATCCGGTGATTCAGTGCTTACGTTATAGTCAGAACGTCGCAGGATTGTGGCTCAAGTACGGCCGAAGTCCCCAAAAATCAAAGACTTCTGCGCACTGCAAAATTCTCGAGGTGGTCCGACGATTTGTTGACGATGGCCGTTGACAACGTCGATTGGGCGGGCCTATAACCCGGCCACTGAGCGCGGCGCTGCATTGGCCCCCGAGGCCAAGGCAAGCTGTCGCGCCCTCGATGCTCCTCATTTTGATGAGTGAATCAACAGCCGATACCAATCGGTTGTCATTTGCCGTCGAAAGAAGGGCGTCGGAACTCCCTAAAAAGGGAGAGGGGTTTTCGGATCCCGGGCTGTTTGACAAGTGAAGATGAAGAAAGAGAAACGTGGACGGCGGAGTCCTTGCGAGTCTCGAATGCTTGAAGACCTCGGTTTTCATGTATCGGGACTGGACGAAAGACTTCGGCGGTACACGTTTTGAAAAAGGTTACACCATCGTCGTCAGCGATGTGAATCGCCGGCGATAATATGGTGGGACCTCGTCAAACGTTGTGATCAGCCGGTTCAAGGTTTCAAGTCCAACTTGAGAGTTTGATCCTGGCTCAGAGCGAACGCTGGCGGCAGGCTTAACACATGCAAGTCGAGCGGGCGTAGCAATACGTCAGCGGCAGACGGGTGAGTAACGCGTGGGAACGTACCTTTTGGTTCGGAACAACCCAGGGAAACTTGGGCTAATACCGGATAAGCCCTTACGGGGAAAGATTTATCGCCGAAAGATCGGCCCGCGTCTGATTAGCTAGTTGGTGAGGTAATGG
>JBJMTR010000206.1:0-13902 GCA_045811565.1 Bradyrhizobium sp. | reverse complement strand
TATGAACCGCGCATGATCGCGATCGGCACCAATACCGATCCGTATCAGCCGATCGAGCGCGAGCGGAAGATCATGCGCGGTATTCTCGAGGTGCTCGATCTCGCCGGCCATCCTGTTGGCATCGTCACCAAATCGGCGCTCGTGACACGCGACATCGACATTCTGGCGCGGATGGCCAAGCGCAATCTGGTCAAGGTCGCGTTGTCGGTGACGACGCTCGATGCGAAACTCGCGCGCACCATGGAGCCGCGGGCCTCGACACCGCCGAAGCGGCTGGAGGCGCTGCGGCAATTGGCGGACGCCGGCATTCCGGCGACCGTTATGGTCGCGCCCGTCGTTCCCGCGCTGAATGATTCCGAGATCGAGCGTATCCTGGATGCCGCGGCGCATGCCGGCGCCAAGGAGGCGAGTTATGTGCTGCTGCGGTTGCCGCTGGAAGTGCGCGACCTGTTCCGCGAATGGCTCATGGCCAATTATCCCGATCGCTACCGCCACGTATTCACCCTGATCCGCGACATGCGCGGCGGCCGCGACTACGATTCGCAATGGGGAACGCGGATGAAGGGCACCGGCCCGATGGCCTGGATGATCGGACGCCGGTTCGAACTCGCCTGCGAGAAGCTGGGCCTCAACAAGCGGCGTTCGAAATTGACGACCGATCATTTTGCGAAGCCGAAGCGAAGCGGTCAGCAACTGAGCTTGTTCTAGGGCTAACGAGAGGTCGGTGAAGACTGGCGCGTGCATCTGCCCGACTAAATTCCTTGTCGCCGATTGAATAGCGGGAATTGTTCGCAGTTCCCGGTTGCGCCCTGGCGCTCGCTTGCGCACGATCCCGGCATGATTCGGGACAACTCCGGGAACAAGTCGGCCAAGCCGTCAAAGGACGTGATCGTGGTCGCGCCGCCGACCTTTCGGCGCGAACGCGCCCTGATCAAGCGCGGCATCTGGCCGGTGGCCGGCGCCGATGAAGCCGGACGCGGCCCGCTGGCGGGTCCCGTCGTGGCCGCGGCCGTGGTGCTTGATCCCAAGCGCATTCCAAAAGGCATTGACGATTCCAAGCGGCTGCCTCCCGAACGTCGCGAGGAACTGTTCGAGGAGATTTGCGCAACCGCGTCATTTGCGGTCGCCTTTGCGTCGCCGGCGCGGATCGACCGCGACAATATTTTGCGCGCTTCGCTGTGGGCATTGGCCCGTGCGGTGCAGGCGCTGCCGGAGCCGCCGAAACATGTCTTCGTCGACGGCCGCGACAAGCTGGTGACGCCGTGCGACTGCGACGCCGTGATCGGCGGCGATGGGCTGGTGAAGTCAATTGCGGCAGCCTCGATCATCGCCAAGGTGACGCGCGACCGGCTGATGTGTGCGCTGGCGCTGGATTGCCCTGGGTATGGTTTTGAGTCCCACAAGGGCTATGCCGTGCCGGAACATCTGGAGGCGCTGGACCGGTTGGGACCGAGCGCGCATCACCGTCGTTTTTTTGCACCCGTCATCGCGGCGCGAGAAAAACATTATCCGGGAACAGTCGACCGCGATCTCCTGAGCATCGACACGACGCTCGACGTCGAGGCAACCGCTGGGATCTAGTTGCTTCGGTGGCCGGCCCCGATTATCAAGCGTTGCGCCAAGCCGTCTTGAGCTTGTTCGGATTATGTTTTGACGCGTCTGCTTCGCGCGAAGCGGTATCCACCCTGGATCAAGTCCGAGGGCATGCTTCGCTCGAAAATGATATCCAGGGCTGGTTAGAGGCATTTCGGTTTCATGCGTTTCACCTCTCTGGTCGTCGAACTGATCCGCGCCCGGCCGCGCCTGGTCGTTTGGATCGTTGTTTTGGCTCAGGCGACGCTTTGGCTGGTCCTGTCGCTGGTTCTCTATCGCAGCCCGCCCGGCGACGTCGCCACCGTGCTGGCTTTTGGCCGGGAATATCAGGTTGGGACCGACCTCGGCCCGCCGCTGGCGTTCTGGCTTGCGGATATCGCCTTTCGTGCCGCGGGCAATCACTTGTTCGGCATCTATCTGCTGGCGCAGCTTTGCGCGGTCGTGACGTTCTTGGCCTTGTACCAGCTCGCGCGCGCCATTGTCGGTGCACAGCAGGCGGTGCTTGCGGTGCTCCTGACCATGACGGTCGTGGTCTTCTCTTCGCCCGGTCTCGAATTCGGCCCGCTAGTCCTCGCGCGCCCGCTATGGGCGCTGCTGCTGCTGCACTCCTGGCACCTGTTCGGCCAGAAGCGGGGCAACGCCTGGTTCGCGTGGTCGATCGAAGCCGGCCTGCTGCTGCTGACGACGTCGGCGGCGATCGGAATGCTATTGCTGGTCGCGATATTTGCGCTCTCAACCGCCCGCGGGCGGCGCATGCTGCGATCGATCGATCCGATTTATGCGCTGCTGGTGGTCGTCGTGCTTGCGCTGCCCTATCTGATCTGGCTGATCCGCGCCGATACATTTGCCGTGCCGCAGTTGCCGGCCATCGAGGCCTTGAGCGCACGGGCGCTGCGCTGGGGCGCGCTGCTCGGCGGCCTGGTGGTGGCGATGTCCGGTATCGTGCTGCTGGTCATCGTCAATTCCCGCCGGTTCACCCGGAGCGCGGAGGAAGCGCCGATTATCCATCGGCCGCCGGTCGACCCGCTGGCGCGCGAATTCGTCTATTTCTTTGCAATCGCGCCTGCGCTTGCCGGAAGCCTGGTAGCCGGGCTTTTCAATCTCGATCGCGTCGTGGCCGGCGCGGGCGTGGCGCTGTTGATGGCGGGGTTTGCGGTTATCGTCGCGACCGGCGATCTGATCTATCTGCGGCGGCAGCGCCTGTTGCGCTCGGTATGGGCAGCCACCATCGCGGCACCCGCATTGGCCGCGATCGCGGCCACGCTGGTCGTGCCATGGACCGGCACCGAAGTGCCGACCTCGTTGCCGGCGAGTGCGATAGCGCATTTCTTCGGCGACAGTTTTGAGCGGCGTACCAATCAGCGGCTGCGCGCGGTGACGGGCGATCCGCAGCTTGCGATGCTGATCGCCATGGATTCCGGCCGTCCGCATGTGCTGCTGGAGGGCACGGCGCAGCGCACCCCGTGGCTGACCACGGCGAAATTCAACGAGATCGGCGGGATCGTGGTCTGGCGCGCCTCCGACACATCAGGCGC
Organism: Bradyrhizobium sp.; assembly: GCA_045811565.1. GTDB lineage: Bacteria > Pseudomonadota > Alphaproteobacteria > Rhizobiales > Xanthobacteraceae > Bradyrhizobium. Next base: position 10,774 of record JBJMTR010000206.1, on the reverse strand, counting down.
GCCACCTCCCGACATCGCGCAAAGCTTTCCCGGCCTCGTACCCGAAGTGCCGCGTGCCTTCGAACGGCTGGTCAACGGCCGGCAGCCGCTGCTGCGGATTGGCTGGGCCATCGTGCGGCCGAAGGGGCCGTAGCGCTATCGGTGCTCCCTCATGGTGAGGAGCGCGTCTTCGCGCGTCTCGAACCATGCAGCCCGATGTGGCCCATCCTTCGAGACGCGGCCGATAGGCCGCTCCTCTCAGGATCGGGCACCTTTTCAGGCGTCTTAAAGCATGATCCGGAAAAGTGGACACCTCGCGACAAACGCAAGGCGTTGGCGCGGAGATCATGCTCGAACAAATAGATAGAGCGCGATGAGGATTCGAAGAAAAATCTTCGCGCTCTAAACTAGGACGAAGAACTTTGCTCCAGCGCTTTCGCGATCGCGCGCAGATCTTGCCACGACATCCGCTTGTAGGGCGGTGAGCGCAACAGGTAGGCCGGGTGAAAGGTAGCGATGGCGCGGATCGTGCGCGTGCCGGTATCGTAATCGAACCATTTTCCGCGGGTTCGCATGATGCCCTCGCGGGTCGACAGCAGTGCTTGTGTCGAGGGGTTGCCGAGCGTCACCAGCACGTCGGGGTTCACCAGCTCGATCTGCCGCTGAATGAACGGCAGGCAGATCTGCGTCTCCTGCGGTGTCGGCGTGCGGTTGCCCGGCGGGCGCCACGGAATCACATTGGCGATGTAGGCCTTGCTGCGGTCGAGCCCGATCGCCGCGATCATCCTGTCAAGCAATTTGCCGGATCGGCCGACGAAGGGCAGCCCCTCAATGTCCTCGTCGCGTCCGGGCGCCTCGCCGACAAACATCACGCGCGCCTGTGGATTGCCGTCGGCAAACACCAGCTTTGTCGCGGTATGTTTCAGCGCGCAGCCGTCGAAGTTTTCCAACAGCGTGCGCAGCGCATCCAGCGTCGGCGCGGTCCGCGCCGCTTCGCGCGCGGACGCAATCGCTGCTTCCGGAGCGACCGTTTCGCTGCGCGGAACTGCCGGGACAGCAGCCGGTATTTCCCTGGCTGGCCTGGGCGCGATCTCGCGAGGCACCGGGGCGGCAGGGAGACTGTCGGGCTCGGCGAGGCGGTTGACCGGCTCGTCCGCCAACGCGCAGTCCACCCCGGCCTCCAGATAAAAGGCCAGCAGTTGCTGAACGGTAGGGGCGGGTTCGGCTATGAAATCCATTATGCCAATCTAGGATGGATTGGTGCCCGGCGAAACGCCTCAGCCTTCATTTCCATGGTTGTCCTCCCGGCAAAAATCGGAAACAACGCAGCCTTAAGAGTTTAGAGCCGTTCTCAACCGGGCGGAGATTAGATCATGAGCACCGAAGAACTACCGCCGCGTGAGTCCATGGAATTCGATGTCGTGATCGTCGGCGCCGGGCCGTCAGGCCTTGCGGCTGCGATCCGGCTGAAGCAGCTCAATGCCGACCTTGGCATCGTCGTGGTGGAGAAGGGCTCCGAGGTCGGCGCGCACATCCTTTCGGGTGCCGTGATCGATCCGGTGTCGCTCGACAAACTGCTTCCGGACTGGCGCGAGGATGCCGATTGTCCGCTGAAGACCCAGGTGAAGGACGACCGTTTCTACTGGATGACGGCCGGCGGCGCGATCCGGCTGCCGAATTTCATGATGCCGCCGCTGATGAGCAATCATCATTGCTATATCGGCTCGCTCGGCAATGTCTGCCGCTGGCTGGCGCCGAAGGCGGAGGCGCTTGGCGTTGAAATCTATCCGGGTTTTGCCGCAACCGAGGTGCTCTACGATGAAAAGGGCGCGGTGCGCGGCATCGCGACCGGTGACATGGGCATCGCCAGGGATGGCACCCACAAGGACTCCTACACCCGCGGCATGGAGCTGCTCGGCAAATATACCCTGTTCGCCGAGGGTGCCCGCGGTAGCCTCTCCAAGCAGTTGATCGCGAAATTCGCGCTCGACGCGAAAAGCGAGTCGCCGAAATTCGGCATCGGCCTCAAAGAGGTCTGGGAGATCGATCCTGCCAAACATCAGAAGGGCCTGATCCAGCATTCGTTCGGCTGGCCGCTGAACAATTCGACCGGCGGCGGCTCATTCCTCTATCACTACGACGATAACAAGGTGGCGGTCGGCTTCGTCGTGCATCTCAATTACGACGATCCCTATCTGTCGCCGTTCGACGAATTCCAGCGCTTCAAGACCCATCCCTCGGTTCGCACCGTGTTCGAAGGCGGCAAGCGGCTGGCTTATGGCGCCCGCGCCATCACCGAGGGCGGTTATCAATCGGTGCCGCGACTGAGTTTTCCGGGCGGCGCGCTGATTGGTTGCGCGGCGGGTTTCGTCAACGTGCCGCGCATCAAGGGCGTGCATAACGCGATGGGCAGCGGCATGCTCGCCGCCGAACATGTTGCCGCGGCGCTGGGCGCCGGGCGCGCCAATGACGAACTCGTCGAATATGAAAATGCCTGGCGCGACTCCACCGTGGGCAAGGATTTGCACCGGGTCCGCAACGTCAAGCCGCTGTGGTCGAAGTTCGGCACCATCGTCGGCGTCGCGCTCGGCGGGTTCGATATGTGGTGCAATACGCTCGGCTTCTCGCTGTTCGGAACCCAGTCGCATGGCAAACCCGACCGCAAGACGCTGGATCCGGCGAGGGCTCATGCGCCGATTACCTACCCGAAACCGGACGGCAAGCTGACGTACGATAAGCTATCGTCGGTGTTCCTCTCCAATACCAATCATGAGGAGGACCAGCCGGTTCACCTGAAGGTCGCCGACATCAACCTGCAGAAGACATCCGAACATGACATCTATGCCGGCCCGTCGAACCGCTATTGCCCCGCGGGCGTCTATGAATGGGTCGAGGAGGCCTCAGGCCCGCGCTTCCAGATCAATGCCCAGAACTGCGTCCACTGCAAAACATGCGATGTGAAGGACCCGAACGGAAATATCACCTGGGTTCCACCGGAGGGCGGCGGCGGCCCCAATTACGAGGCCATGTGACCGGTACGAGACAGTGACCACGATTGCGTGAGCCATTGCGTTCGAGCGAAGTGGATAACCGGTTCGCGTGAGAGACCGGGTCAAAAATAAGCCAGGCCACGGTTCCGATCTCGATTGGACCGTTAGACTGGCCACGATGCCGCCATAGTGAAAGCGCTTTCCGGTATTACTGGGTAATACGGCGGCCTAAAGGGCTAATCTGCCAGTCGATTCGCCAACGCGTATCCTTGCGGTTGAAGGCCAAAAGCGGCATTGTCGTTGGGCGAGATGCCGCCGCTTGGGTTCGCATTGAAACCGATCGCAAGATCCTGCCGCAAAATCCTGGAGCAAGGCGCACCGTGATGCTTTCCATTCGTTTCAACCGCTGGACCATTGCCGCTCTCAGCTTGGCCGTGCTTGCCATGCCGGGTTCACTTTCCGCGCAGACGCCTGAGCATCCCTCCGACAACTCGGCGCAATTCCCGAGCAAGAGCGATCTGAAGTCGCTGACCACGGCCGGCAGCTATCTGGCCGCCCGCCATGCCAGCGTGGAGCGCGACGCCGCCTCCGCTGCGGCATTTTATCGCTCGGCGCTTCGCACCGATCCGAAGAACAACGAGTTGCTCGACCGCGCCTTCATCTCATCGCTCGCGGACGGCGACATTGACGAGGCGGTCAAGCTCGCGGACCGGATCCTGGCCCAGGACAAGTCCAACCGCGTCGCGCGTCTCGTCGTCGGCGTGCGCGACCTGAAGCTGAAGAAATATGCCAGCGCGCAGCTCAACATCAATCAATCGATCCGCGGGCCGATTACCGATCTCGTCGCGACTCTGCTGTCGGGCTGGGCGAGCTATGGCGCAGGCGATTCCAAGACGGCAGTTGCCAACATCGACAAGCTGACCGGTCCGGAATGGTACCCGATCTTCAAGGACCTGCATGCCGGCATGATCCTCGAACTCGCCGGCAAGGACAAGGACGCCGGCGCGCGCTTTGAGCGCGCCTACAAGCTCGAGGATTCCATGCTGCGCGTGGCGGATGAATATGCGCGCTGGTCATCACGCAACAAGGACGCGGCGGCGGCAACCGCCATCTATGAGGCTTTCGACAAGAAATTGCCGCGGCACCCGCTGGTCCAGGAAGGCCTCCGCGAGACCAGGGCCGGCAAGAAGCTGCCCCCGCTGGTCGATTCGGCGCAATCGGGCGCTGCCGAGTCGCTGTATGGCATCGGCGCGACGCTGACCCGTCGCGGCGGCGAGGATCTGGCGCTGGTCTATCTGCAGCTCGCGCTGTACCTGCAGCCCAATCATGCGATGGCGCTGCTCTCACTCGCCGATCTCTACGAGTCGGTGAAAAAGCCTCAGATGGCAATCAAGATCTACGAGCGCATGCCGGCCAGTTCGCCGCTGAAGCGCAACGCGCAGATCCAGCTCGCGACCAATCTCGACGCCGCCGACCGCAGTGACGAGGCAATCAAGATCCTGAAGGACGTCACCGCCGAAGCGCCGAAAGACATCGAAGCCATTATGGCACTCGGCAATATCGAGCGCGGCCGCAAGAAATTCGCCGATTGCGCGACCACCTATTCGCAGGCGACCGACGCGTTGCCCGCGGTCGGTGACAAGAACACCTGGGTCACCTATTACTATCGCGGCATCTGCGAGGAGCGCTCCAAACAGTGGGGCAAGGCGGAAGCTGATATGCGCAAGGCGCTCGAGATGCAGCCCGAGCAGCCCCATGTGCTGAACTACCTCGGGTATTCCTGGATCGATCAGGGCATCAATCTCGACGAAGGCATGAAGATGATCAAGCGCGCCGTCGATCAGCGTCCTGACGACGGCTACATCGTGGATTCGCTCGGCTGGGCCTACTATCGCATCGGCAACTACGAGGAGGCGGTGAAGAACCTCGAGCGCGCGATCGATCTCAAGCCGGAAGACCCGACCATTAACGACCATCTCGGCGATGCCTATTGGCGGATCGGCCGCACCCTGGAAGCCAAATTCCAGTGGGCCCACGCGCGCGACCTCAAGCCCGAGGCGGAAGAATTGCCGAAGATCGAAGCCAAGATCGAGAACGGCCTGTCGGAGGACACCTCTTCGGCCGCTTCCGTCGACAAGAAAAAAGAAGACGGCAGGGGCGGCTGATTGAAGGGTTTGGGGGCTGATGCCAGCATTAGTTCAGGAGGCGCGCGCCAAGGTCAACCTGACCCTGCGGGTGATCGGGCGGCGCGTTGACGGCTATCACGACCTCGAAAGCGTGGTGGCGTTTGCCGATTGCGCCGACCGCCTGAGGCTCGATCCCGGCACTGAGCTGAAACTCACGACGTCAGGGCCGATGGCGCAGGCCTGCGGCGAGGCCGCGGACAATCTCGTGTTCAAAATCGCGCAACTATTGAAAGCGCGCGTGCCGGATCTGAAGCTCGGCCATTTCACTCTGGAGAAGGTCTTGCCGGTCGCGGCCGGCATCGGCGGCGGGTCGGCCGATGCCGCCGCGGCGCTGCGGCTGCTGGCAATTTTGAACGGCCTCGCGCTGGATGATGAGCGCCTGCGCGAAGTGGCGCTTGAGACCGGCGCCGACGTGCCGGTCTGCCTTGCCTCGCGCGCCTGCGACATGACGGGCGTCGGCGAGACGCTGTTGCCGCTGAACTTGCCGAAAATGCCGTGCGTGCTGGTCAATCCGCGCATTCCCGTCGCGACGAAGGACGTATTCGAGGCCCTCGGGCTGCGCCACGGCGAGCTGCTGGTCGGCGCCACCGACGTGATCATCCAGGCGCCGGGCTGGCCGGAAGCGGGGGCATCGGTTGAGGACTGGGTTGAAGCGCTCGCTGCCAGCTCCAATGACCTGGAAGAGCCGGCCGCGCGCATTCAGCCGGTGATCGGTGAAGTGATCTCGGCGCTCAGCGCTACCGATGGTGCCTGGCTGGTGCGCATGTCGGGTTCGGGTGCGACGTGCTTTGCAATCTATGAGAACACCGCCGAAGCCAAGCGCGCGGCGGACAAGATCAGCCGCGAGCATCCCTCCTGGTGGGTTCATGCGGGGGTGTTGAGCTGAGGAAGTCCTCATGGTGAGGAGCCGCGTCAGCGGCGTCTCGAACCATGAAGCCCGCGGCCCATCCTTCGAGACGCACGCTCGCGCGTGCTCCTCTCAGGATGAGGAGGTCAATGCGACCGCGCCAAACAGAACGCCACTACCTGCTCCAGCGCAGTCTTCATTGGAGAAGCCGGAAACAGCGCCAGTGCGTCGACGGCCATCGCGCCGTAATGCTGGGCGCGGATGATCGTATCCTCGAGCGCGCGGTGCTTGGTCATCAAGCCGATGGCGTGATCGAGATCGCCGCCGCTGATCTCGCCGCGCTCCAGCGCCTTGATCCAGAACGCGCGCTCGCTGTCATTGCCGCGGCGAAATGCCAGCACCACCGGCAGCGTGATCTTGCCTTCGCGGAAATCGTCGCCGATGTTCTTGCCGAGTTTTGCGGCCTTGCCGCCATAGTCCAGGACGTCGTCGACCAGCTGGAAGGCGATGCCGAGATTCATGCCGACCGAGCGGCACGCGGTCTGCTCGGCCTTGGGCCGGTTGGCGATGACCGGGCCAACCTCGCAGGCGGCGGCGAACAGTTCGGCCGTCTTGCCGCGGATGACGGCGAGATATTCGTCTTCCGTGGTTGCGGTGTTCTTGGCGGCGGCGAGCTGCATCACTTCGCCCTCCGCGATGGTGGCAGCGGCGGAAGAGAGGATGTCAAGCGCGCGCAATGAGCCGACCTCGACCATCATGCGAAATGCCTGGCCGAGCAGGAAATCGCCGACCAGCACGCTCGCCTCGTTGCCCCACAACATTCGCGCCGACAATTTGCCGCGGCGCAGTTCGCTCTCATCGACCACGTCGTCATGCAGCAGCGTCGCGGTGTGCATGAACTCGACTGACGCAGCTAACTTGATATGGCCGTCGCCGGAATAGCCGGTGAGGTTGGCCATGGCCAGCGTCAGCATCGGGCGCAACCGCTTTCCGCCTGAGGAGATCAGGTGGTTGGCAACCTCCGGAATCATGGTGACTTCCGAGCCGGTGCGCGACAGGATAGTGGCGTTGACGCGCTCCATGTCGGCGGCGACAAGTCCGACCAGCTCGTCTATCGAAGCGTTGGACGGGCTTTCGAAGGGGACAATAACCGCCACGCTGGTCTCCACTTTGGCCGAACTCGCACTATCCTTAAGATACAATAGAAAGTGCAGGCTAGGGCGGCAAGGGCACGAAGCTGTTGACAGATGTCGCACGGCTGCGCGTCAGCCGGATAGAGGAGAGACCGTTTTGCGGGAATTGGTTCGGACCAACGACATGGTATTGGTGTCGGCCATCGGCGCGCTGCTCGACGGCGCCAACATCCATCATCTGGTGCTGGACCAGAACATGAGCATCATCGAGGGATCGCTTGGTGTGCTGCCCCGCCGCATCCTGGTCCATGAGGACGACAACCGCGAGGCGCGCCAGGTCTTGGCCGATGCGGGCCTTGCGCACGAACTACGGGCCGATGAGTAATCCGGCTGCCGATATCACCGCTGATGCGTTTCTCGGTGGGCAATTGCTGTTGCGGCAACCGAAATCGGGTCACCGCGCTGGTCACGATGCCACGCTGCTCGCCGCCGCGACGCCGGCTCGTCCTGGCCATCGCGTAGCCGATCTAGGCGCCGGTGTCGGCGCCGCGGGGTTTGCGCTCGCGAGGCGCGTGTCCGGCATCGACCTCGTTCTGGTCGAGATCGATGCGGCGTTGGCTGCTCTGGCGCGGGCCAACGCGGCCTCCAACGCGCTGTCCGCCGAGGTGATCGTGCTCGACGTTGAATCCGCGGCGGACGCGTTTGCGGCTGTCAATTTGTCGCCCGACAGTATCGATGTCGTGTTGATGAATCCGCCATTCAACGATTCGACACGGCATCGCGCCTCGTCGGATAAGGCGCGGGCGTCGGCGCACGTGGCCGCTGCGACGACGCTCGAGAGCTGGACTCGTGCGGTGCGGCGCATCCTCAAGCCCAAGGGCATGCTGACGCTGATCTGGCGCGCCGATGGCATCGCAGAGGTGCTGGCGGCGCTCGATCGCGGGTTCGGCGGCATTGAAATTCTGCCCGTTCACGCTGACGTGACCGCGCCCGCGATGCGCATCTTGGTTCGCGCCACTAAAGGAGGACGGGCGCCAACGCGAATCCATGCCGGCCTGATGCTCAATGATCGATCAGGCGTGCCCAATAAAGAGGTGCAGGAGATTTTAACCGGGAAGGGGGTATTGCCCCTCGCGCGTACCTGAGGGTGAAGTTCGTAAGGTGATTTGGCCCGCAGGTCTTGAGCAAAAACGCTATTGGGGAAGAGTTTCCGACTGTCGTTCCGGTACCGAAGTGAAGTGAACCGCTGCCAAAATGATACCGATCAGCATTATCAGCAGGTAAATTTTCATGTCGCTCTCCGCCGCGCCATTGCAGCCCTAACCGCAGCATTGCAAAACGCGTTCCAGCCATTCCAATGACAGTGGCGTGACAAAAAATGGTTAATTCGAGGTAACCGCATGAGTGAACAATTAAGTGAACGCGGTGGATTGCCGGGCCTTGTCGACAGGCTGCAGGAGTTTGTTCCCGCGCGGCTGCGGCGCGGGGCCGCCGTGGTGCCGGTGGTGCGGCTGTCCGGCGTAATCGGCGCGGTGACGCCCTTACGACCGGGTATGACATTGTCGGGCATCGCCAAGACGCTCGAACGCGCGTTCGCCACCCGGAACGCCAAGGCGGTGGCACTGGTGATCAATTCGCCCGGCGGGTCGCCGGTACAATCGCGCCAGATCTATTTGCGGATCAGGCAGCTTGCCGCGGAAAAGAAATTGCCGGTCCTGGTCTTCGTCGAGGACGTCGCCGCATCCGGCGGCTACATGATTGCCTGCGCGGGCGATGAGATTTTTTGCGATCCCTCGTCGATCCTCGGTTCGATCGGCGTGGTTGGCGGAACTTTTGGATTTCAGGAGCTGATCAAGAAGATGGGGGTCGAGCGGCGGCTTTACACCGCCGGCAGCCACAAGGCGATGCTCGATCCGTTCCTGCCGGAGAATCCGGACGACGTCGCGCGGCTGAAATCGCTTCAGCGCGAGATCCACACGATCTTCATCACGTTGGTGAAGCAGAGCCGGGGCGCGCGCCTGAAAGGTGCCGAGGACGTGCTGTTCACCGGCGAATATTGGGCGGGCGAAACCTCGGTGTCGCTGGGATTGGCGGATGCGATCGGCGATCTGCGTTCCACGCTCCGTGCCCGCTTTGGGGATAGGGTCGTGACGCCGGTGATCGCGCCGGCAAGCGGATTGCTGTCCGGCCTTCTCGGTCGCCGGTCGCCCGGCGCGGGCTCGCTAGCGCTGGTCGGTATCGCAGGGCTCCCGGACGAGCTGATTTCGGCGCTGGAGACCCGGGCGATTTGGGCCAAATTTGGATTTTGAAAGCAATCAAGCCGCGCTATTTAGTCCCAAAGGGCCAATTGCGGGCAGCGCCGGGTTGCGCGACAATGGCGGTATTGGGGGCTGAGCTAGCGAACGACAAGGATCGACCGATGCCGCTGATCGCATTCGCAGGCGCCCTGGGTGGGCTGGCCGTGGTCCGCTGGGCGTACAAAGCTGCCCTCCGGGTCAACCAGGAACTGGAAGAAGCACGGCTGGCTCGCATCGCCGAGGCTGCGAGCATGGACGAAATCCAGACACTCCGGCGCGACCCCGTCACCGGCGCCTATCGCCCGGGCTGATCTTCCGCCGCCCTCATCCTCTGAGGGGCGGGCGCAAGCCCGCGTCTCGAAGCCTCATCCTGAGGGGGCGGGCGCAAGCCCGCGTCTCGAAGCCTCATCCTGAGGGGCGGGCGCAAGCCCGCGTCTCGAAGGATGGCCGCGATATCCGCACCTCGTGGTTCGCCCGGCGATGCGAAGCATCAACCGGAGACGCCCGAAGACGCGACCCTCATCATGAGCGGCCTCAGGCGTGCATCGCCTTGATTCCCCGGTCCGCCGCCGATACGGTCCCGCGCGCTTCAAAATCCCCTCGCGAGATCGATTCTGACGATGGACTCTTTGCCCGCCCATATGCGCCCGGAACGTTCGTTCCAGGGACTGATCCTGACGCTGCAGCGTTATTGGGCGGATTACGGCTGCGTGATCCTGCAGCCCTACGACATGGAAGTCGGCGCCGGCACTTTCCACCCCGCGACCACGCTGCGCGCGCTTGGCCCCAAACGCTGGAATGCGGCTTACGTCCAGCCGTCGCGCCGGCCGAAGGATGGCCGTTACGGCGAAAATCCCAACCGGATGCAGCACTACTACCAATTCCAGGTGATCCTGAAACCGTCGCCACCGGACATTCAGGAGCTCTATCTGAAATCGCTCGCCGCCATCGGCGTCGATTCCGCCCTGCATGACATCCGCTTTGTCGAGGATGACTGGGAAAGCCCGACGCTCGGCGCGTGGGGCCTTGGCTGGGAATGCTGGTGCGACGGCATGGAAGTCTCGCAGTTCACCTATTTTCAGCAGGTTGCGGGCGTCGAATGCGCGCCCGTCGCCGGCGAGCTCACCTACGGGCTCGAGCGTCTTGCGATGTATGTGCAGGGCGTCGACCGCGTCTACGATCTCAATTTCAATGGCCGCGAGGGTGCCGAGCGCGTCACTTATGGCGACGTGTTCCTGCAGGCCGAACAGGAATACTCCCGGCACAATTTCGAATACTCGGATACGGCGATGCTGTTCGAGCAATTCAGGATGGCGGAAGAGGCTTGCAAGAAATATCTCGC
>JBJMTR010000205.1:0-5090 GCA_045811565.1 Bradyrhizobium sp. | reverse complement strand
CGCCGGGCTTTCGCCGGCGGCCGCCGTCGCGGCAGAGGGCACGAGGTAATAGCGGCGCAAGCCGGTCTGTTCGACGCGCGGATCGGACAGGGTCACGGTGCGCGGCGCCGCTGGCACCGGCTCCTGCGGGCGGATGCGCTTTACGGGGATGACAGGCTGGGCCGGGATTTCAGCAAAATTCTTCTCCACCATCGGGCGGACATCGTTGGCATCGACGTCGCCGGCAATGATCAGGATCGCGTTATTCGGCGCGTAAAAGCGCTTGTAGAAGGCGAGCGCATCCTCACGGTCGAGCTTCTCGATCTCCTGACGCCAGCCGATCACCGGACGGCCATAGGGATGGTTGAGATAGAGTGCCGCCATGATCTGCTCGGTCAGCCGCGCATCGGGGTTGTTGGCGACGCGCATGTTGAATTCTTCCAGCACGACGTCGCGCTCGGGCAGCACGTTCTCGTCCTTCAGGATAAGGCCGGTCATGCGGTCGGCCTCGAATTCCATCATCTTCGCGAGCTGCTCGCGCGGCACGCGCTGGAAATAGCCGGTGTAATCGACCGAGGTGAAGGCGTTCTCGTTGCCGCCGATCCGCAGCACGGTCTGCGAGAACTCACCGGCGGGGTGCTTGCTGGTGCCCTTGAACATCAGATGCTCGAGGAAGTGCGCCAGCCCGGATTTGCCCGGCGTCTCGTCGGCGGAGCCGACTTTGTACCAGATCATCTGCGTCACGACCGGGGTGCGGTGATCCGGGATCACCACCACCTGCAGGCCATTCTTTAAGGTGAAGCTGGCGGGACGTTCCGACGTAACCGTGGTTTGGGCGAAAGCGCTGCTGGCGGAGAGGGTGACCGTCGAGATGAAGGCGGTAACAAGCGAAACGGCAAAGCGGTGTCGGGACATCATGACCTGTCTAAAAGCCCGGACAAAATCGTACGGGGTAATCCGCGAGATCATAGGCCGCGTTAAAGCCCGGCATCGTCACGAAGGCGAGAGGCGGGCTTAACTATTCGCCATATTTGCCGGCGGCCGGATTGTATTCCTTGTTCAACGATTCCTTCGGCCCGGTGCCGTAGGCGAAATTCGGCGAAGGCGTCTGGTAGCCGGGGGGAGGCTGGGTCAGGGATTCCCGCGTCGGTTCACCCTTGAACGTTGCCGTCTCCGACTTGCTGCCGCCGAACAGACCGCTGAAGCTGCCCTTATAACCGAGCTGCGAGGGACTCAGGATGGCATTGGCGCCAGGATTGCCCCCGGGCTGGTCGACCGAATCGCCGCCCGATGACTTGCCGCCCTTCTGCGCAAGTTCGCTCGGCATCAACACCCGGCTCGCTTCGCGCGGATCCTTGTTGGTTTTCTTGCGGGCCTCGATGGCCGCCTTGCGGCGCTGCACGTCGGGGTCCTTGGGCCAGTTCGGCGGCCCCTTCACTTCGGCCGAGGTAGATGCCGGCGGCGGCAGGTCGAGTTTGGGAGGCACCACCAGCGGGGATCGCTCTCGGTAATCGATGCCCGTGTTTTCCATGTTGGTGCCGCCGAGGCCCTTCATGATGCCTTCGATGATCTTTTCCTCGAAGGTCTTGTCGTCCTCGTCGTCGTCATCCCCGGCGCGCGCGGCCCCCGCGATCATCACGAGGCCTATGCCGGCGGCAACAACCGCGATGCGCAGGCCGCGCGTCAGCGCTTTCCAGGCTGTCGAGTCATTGGCGTCGGTGTTGCGCATCGAGCTGGTTCCCGTTCAAATTTCTGCAAGCCGCGCCTGGTTTAAGCGCAGTTTGGCGTCAGCAGGCAACCTACCGCTTTTCAGGGCTCGTATCGGCCGGGATCAGGGCGCTTTTGCGGCGGGTACCCCCACGAACGAGTCATACAACAGGGCCGCCACCCCGGCAACGATGGCCACGTCCGCAAGGTTAAACACGTACCAATTGAGGGCTTTTTCCCCGATCTGGATGTGGAACAGGGCGAAATCGACCACCGCGCCATAAGCGAATCGGTCGATCGCGTTGCCGACGGCGCCGCCAATGATCAGGCCCAGCGCGACGGTCGCCAAGGGGGTCCGCGACCGGGCCAGCCAGATCGCCAGCACGACCACTGCCACCGCCTTGATTACCATCAGCGCGATCTGGGCGGCCGGGCTGTCGCTCTGGAACCAGCCAAAGCTGATCCCGACATTCCAGGTCAGCACCAGGTCGAAAAACGGCGTCACCCTCACCGCGCCGCGATGGCCGATCTCGAAGACGAACAATAGCCAGAGCTTTGAGGCCTGATCGATGATCAGCGTGGCGATGGCAGCGATGATGCCGGCGCGAACGGGGGAACTCATGAACCGACGGTTCCCAATCACCGCGTCGTCCCCGCGAAGGGGAGGACCCATGCCCACAGGCGGGTGTTGTTTGAAAGACTCTGCGTCATCTGCCTTTGTCTATTCCACGCGCCGGTGACGATGGGTCCCTGCTTTCGCAGGGACGACAACAGATATTAGACACTGACGCCCAGCCCCTTCCATTCCCGCAGCGCCTGCGCGTCGCGCGGCGTGACATCGGGGTATTCGGCGTCTTCGCCCACGGTCGGCAGGATCTTCCAGGACCGCGCGCATTTGGTCCCAACGGCTTTCTCCACCACGACGGCGACGCCCGGAACATCATTGAGCCTGAACGCGCCGGCCGCCGCGTCGTCATTGGTCACCATCGCGTTCGAGGTGATGCAGACTTCCGCGAGGTCGACGTCGAACAGGATGTCAAAAATCTTCTTGTCCGAAACATAGACGAGCGGCGAGGCTTCGAGCGACGAGCCGATGTTCTTGGCGGCGCGTTCGAGCTCCAGCGCGCCGGTGACCACGCGCCTGACATCCCGGATGGTCTCCCATTTCGCGGCGAGCCGCTCGTTGCTGAATTTCTCGAGGTTGTCGGGAAACAGCGTCAGCTGTACGGACGGCTCGGCTCCGGGCTTGTAGATCCGCCACGCTTCGTCGCAGGTGAAGCTCAACACCGGTGCCAACCAGCGCAGGATCGCATCGCAGAGCATGTCGATCGTGGTCAGCGCGGCTTTTCGCGCTGGCGACGACGGCGGATCGCAGTACAGCGTATCCTTGCGGATGTCGAAGTAGAACGCCGACAATTCGGTGTTCATGAACGCCGAGAGGCTCGCCACCACCGTCTTGTAATCGAACTCGGCGTACGCCTTGCGCACGATCGCGGCTTGCCGCGCGAGTTCGTGCAGCATCAGCCGTTCCAGTTCGGGCATATCGGCAGCCGCAACCGCATCACCGGCCTTGAAGTGATGCAGCGTTCCGAGCATCCAGCGGATCGAGTTACGCAGCTTGCGATAGGTCTCGATGGTGTTTTTCAGGATTTCCGGACCGATACGCTGGTCGTCGGCATAGTCGGTCGCGCAGACCCAGAGCCGCAAAATGTCGGCGCCGGATTGCGCCATCACCTTTTGCGGCTCGACGGTGTTGCCGAGCGATTTCGACATCTTGCGGCCGTTCTCATCAAGCGTGAAGCCGTGGGTCAGCACGATGTCATAGGGCGCGCGGCCGCGGGTGCCGCAGCTTTCCAGCAGCGAGGAATGAAACCAGCCGCGATGCTGGTCCGAACCCTCCAGATACATCACGGTGTCCTGGCCGCCGTCGACTTTGCGCTTGATGCCGGCGAGCCCCGGAAAGTGCACGGGGTCTTCCAGCACAAAGGCGTGCGTCGAGCCGGAGTCGAACCAGACGTCGCAGATGTCGTCGATCTTCTTCCACGCCTCGTTGGCGAGCGGGCCGAGAAAGCGCTCGCGCGCGCCGTCCATGTACCAGGCGTCGGCGCCTTCCTTCTCGAAGGCCTCCGCGATGCGCTTGTTGACGGCCTCATCCTGCAGGATCTCGGCGGAGCCGTCGCCCTTCTCGCGCACGAATACCGCGATCGGCACGCCCCAGGCGCGCTGCCGCGAGATCACCCAGTCTGGGCGGCCGGCGATCATCCCGGTGATGCGGTTCTCGCCGGCCGGCGGCACCCATTGGGTCACCGCGATCGCGCACAGCGCGCGGGCGCGTAGCGTATCGCCGGATTTGGCCTTGCCGCTATCAGCAATGGGCTTGTCCATCGCGATGAACCATTGCGGCGTGTTGCGGAAGATCACCGGCTTTTTCGAGCGCCAGGAATGCGGGTATTGATGCTTCAGCCGACCGCGCGCCAGCAGCATTCCGCGTTCGATCAGGGCCTTGATCACGGCCTCGTTGGCATCGCCCTTTTCCCCCTTGTCATTGATGACGCGCTTGCCGGTGAAGCCCGGCGCGTGATCGGTGAAGGCGCCGTTTTCGTCAACCGTATAAGGGATCGTGGTGTTGATGCCGCGGCTTTCCAGCTCGCGTGCGTTCGCCATCCAGACGTCGAAGTCCTCGCGGCCGTGGCCCGGCGCGGTGTGCACGAAGCCGGTGCCGGTATCGTCGGTGACGTGTTCGCCTTCGAGGAGAGGCACGTCGAATTCATATCCTGCTCCGGTGAGAGGATGACGACAGACCAAAGCCTCCAAAAGACCTGTTGGGACGTCCTGTACTTTTTCGTAAGCGGATACGCGAGCTTGTTTGAAAACGTCGGACGCAAGTTTGTCAGCTAGAATAAGCAATTCGCCATTCTTGGCCCAATTGTCGGATGGCGCATCGGTCACTCTATAAAGACCGTACTCGATCTTATCCGAAAAACTGATCGCCCGATTTCCCGGGAGCGTCCACGGCGTTGTAGTCCAGATGACGACAGAAGCCGTCGTCCAAGCATCTCGCTTCTTAGCGGCATCTTCTAGCGTGTCGTCGATCCCCATAACCGGAAATCCGCGGCTACTGCCCTTAACCGGAAACTTCACCCACACGATATCCGAGGTATAGTCCTCATATTCGACCTCGGCCTCGGCCAGCGCGGTCTTTTCCACCACGCTCCACATCACCGGTTTTGAACCGCGATACAGCGTGCCGTTCGCGGCAAACTTCATCAGTTCGCGCGCGATCTGGGCTTCGGCGAAATAGTCCATCGTGGCGTAGGGGTGGTCCCAGTCGCCGATGATGCCGAGCCGCTTGAATTCCTCGCGCTGCACGTTGAGCCAGTGCGTGGCATAGGCGCGGCATTCCT
>JBJMTR010000204.1:0-8217 GCA_045811565.1 Bradyrhizobium sp. | reverse complement strand
TGTGGACCCAGGCGTTGGCGTCGCCGGTCGCATGTCCGAGCGCAAACCCCGCCGGCGTATTGTTCTTCTTCAGCGCCTTGCAAAGTTCGAGGTAACCCGGGAAGTCCGACGGCACCTCCTTGAAACCCGCTTTCTCGATGGCGGATTTGCGATACGTGATATAGCCGCCGACCGTCGCGACGGGAATACCGAGCCAGTCGTTGCCCTGCTTGCAGGTCTTTGCCGCGGCCTCGGTCCAGCCGCCGTACTTCTTGCCGAGGTAATCGGCGACGTCGTTCATCTTCAGCACTTTGGTCGGGAACAGCTGCGGCAACGTGTGCAGGCCCCAGGCGAGATCGAGACCAGAGCCGGTGTTGGCGGCGACGGAGGCCTTCGGCTGCACGTCCTCGAAAGACTCGCTGAACACGTTCATCTCGGTCCCGGTCGCAGCTTTGAACGCCGCAACCATGGCATTGAACGCGTCATCTTCCGCCACGACGAAGCGCTTCCAACGCATCACGGTCAGCTTGGCGCCTTGCTCCGCCTTCCACGGCGCGGTCTGTGCCCAGGCCTTGGCGAAATCGAACAGAGCCGGCCCGGTCAACGCGCCCGTTGCAGCAAGCGCGGTGCCGCCCTGAAGCAGAGAGCGGCGGGTAAAGTCCTGCATAGTCTATCCTCCCTTTAAAACGTTTTTGTTTGTTGCTCAGCCATTCAGTCGTTTGCCGGTCGCCTCGTCAAAGAGATGCACGAGCGCCGGATCCGGCTTGAGCCGAACCTTATCGCCCGGACTGAATTGATGACGCTCGCGGAACACGGCGACGACCTGCTCGCCGCCAAGTTTTGCGAACACCTGGGTCTCCGAGCCGGTCGGCTCGACCACGACAATCTCGGCTTCTGCGCCATCGTCCGCGATGGTGAAATGCTCGGGTCGCACCCCGTAGACCGCAGGCCGGCCGTCGGAACTGGCGGGCGCTGCCTTCAGCGGCAGCTTGACGCCGTTCGGGCCCTCAAAACCGGCGCTGCCGTTGCCCTTGACCTTTCCCTTGAGGAAATTCATCGCCGGCGAGCCGATAAAGCCGGCGACGAACTGGTTCTCGGGCCGATCGTACAGTTCCAGCGGCGTGCCCATCTGCTCGACAATGCCATCATGCATCACCACGATCTTGTCGGCCATGGTCATGGCTTCGATCTGGTCGTGGGTAACGTACACGGTCGTCGTCCTAAGCCGCTGATGCAGTTCCTTGATTTCGGTGCGCATGGCCACGCGCAGCTTGGCATCGAGGTTCGACAACGGTTCGTCGAACAGGAACACCTGCGGATCGCGCACGATGGCGCGGCCCATCGCCACCCGCTGCCGCTGGCCGCCTGACAATTGCCGGGGATAGCGGTCGAGCAGCGGCGTCAGTGCCAGGATTTCCGCGGCGCGGTTGACGCCACTGGAGATTTCCTGCTGCCGCGCGCCACGCAGCTTGAGCGAAAAGCCCATATTGTCGGCGACTGTCATATGCGGGTAGAGCGCATAGTTCTGGAACACCATCGCGATGTCGCGCTCTTTGGGCTGCACATTGTTGACGACGCGGTCGCCGATCGAAATCGTGCCCGAGGTAATATTTTCGAGCCCTGCTAGCATCCGCAGCAAAGTTGATTTGCCGCAGCCGGAGGGACCGACCAGAACGACGAATTCGCCATCCTCGATCGGGACGCTCACGCCGTGCAGGACTTCAAAACTACCGAACGATTTTCGCACGTCGCGAATCTGCACCGACGCCATCCACTTCCCTCCTTTTTCGCGCGGTCTGACGGCCTTTGTCAGGAGCCGCTCTTTTCATTTGCAGCGGTCATACCAGAATTTTTTGCCCATGTCCTTGGATCAAAGTCGTAGGCCTGACCCGTTTTCGCCGGCGTTGCGAAGCCGGCGTCGGCGTGCAAATGTCTCCCGCCATCACGAACATTTCGCACAAAAATAAGGCGTGTGCGCTGCGGGAGAAACGATGAACAAACCGCTTACCTCAGTCACAAAGCGCAAACTCCGTTCCAGCGAGTGGTTCAACAACCCGCATAACCCGGGAATGACCGCGCTGTACCTCGAGCGCTACCTTAACTATGGCCTGACCCGCCATGAGTTGCAGTCCGGCAAGCCGATCATCGGCATCGCACAAACTGGCAACGATTTGTCGCCATGCAACCGCCATCATCTCGAATTGGCGCACCGAGTCCGGGAAGGCATCCGTGCCGCCGGCGGCATTGCGATGGAATTTCCGACCCACCCGATCCAGGAGACCGGCAAACGGCCGACCGCGGCGCTCGATCGTAACCTCGCCTATCTCGGCCTGGTCGAAGTCCTGTTCGGCTATCCCCTGGACGGTGTAGTGCTGACCACGGGCTGCGACAAGACCACGCCGGCCTGCCTGATGGCGGCGGCGACCGTGAATTTGCCGGCCATTGTGCTGTCGGGCGGGCCGATGCTGAACGGATGGTTCAACGGCGAACGAAGCGGCTCCGGAACCGTGGTCTGGAAGGCGCGCGAACGGCTTGCCGGGGGCGAGATCGATTACGAGGAGTTCATGAACATCGTAGCCTCCTCGGCGCCGTCGATTGGCCATTGCAATACTATGGGCACGGCTTCCACCATGAACTCGCTGGCGGAGGCGCTCGGCATGTCCTTGCCGGGGTGTGCTGCGATCCCCGCGCCCTACCGCGAGCGCGGGCAGATCGCCTATGAAACCGGACGACGCATCGTCGACATGGTCTGGGAGGACCTAAAGCCGTCGGACATCCTGACGCGCAAGGCATTTGAGAACTGCATCGTGGTGAATTCGGCGATCGGCGGCTCAACCAACGCGCCGATCCATATCAACGCGCTCGCCCGCCACGTCGGGGTGGAACTGTCGATCGACGACTGGCAGAAATTCGGCCATGAGATCCCGCTCCTGGTGAACATGCAGCCAGCCGGATTCTATCTCGGCGAGGAGTATCACCGCGCCGGCGGCGTACCCGCCGTGGTGCGCGAATTGATGAAGCATAAGCGCATTCATGAAGACGCTATGACTGTCAACGGTCATACCATCGGCGACAATTGTCGTGACGCCGCAAAGCCCGATGGCGACGTGATCCGGACCTACGACAAGCCGCTGGTGAAGGACGCCGGCTTCCTGGTGCTGCGCGGCAATCTTTTCGATTCCGCGATCATGAAGACCAGCGTGATCTCAAAGGAATTCCGCGACCGCTACCTGAGCAACCCCAAAGACCTGAATGCGTTCGAGGGCCGCGCCATCGTATTCGAGGGCCCGGAGGATTATCACCACCGGATCGACGATCCCGCGCTCGATATCGACGAGCACTGCGTCCTGTTCGTGCGCGGCACCGGCCCGATCGGCTATCCCGGCGGCGCCGAGGTCGTGAACATGCAGCCGCCGGCGGCCCTGATCAAACGCGGCATCCTGTCCCTGCCCTGCATTGGCGACGGCCGACAGTCCGGTACCTCCGGCTCGCCGTCGATTCTCAACGCCACACCGGAAGCCGCCGCCGATGGCGGGCTTGCGATCCTCAAGACGGGCGACAAGGTCCGCATCGATCTGAACAAGGGCAGCGCCAACATCTTGATCTCGGATGACGAGATCAAGAAGCGCCGCGCCGAGCTCAAGGCAAAGGGCGGCTTCCCCTACCCGGCTAACCAGACGCCGTGGCAGGAGCTCTATCGCTCGACTGTCGGCCAGCAGGCCACCGGCGCCTGCATGGAGTTCGCCACCCGTTATCGCGACATCGCCGGCAAGGTCGGCGTGGCGCGGGATAATCATTAGTTAGTCACTCGTCATTGCCAGGCTTGACCCGGCAACCCATCGCTCTTCGGAAGATGGATACGCGGGTCAAGCCCGCGTATGACGGCCGAAATCAAGGGGGAACAATGTCAGACCGCCTGAAGGGCAAACGCGCGTTCGTGACCGCGGCCGCGGTGGGTATCGGTCGCGCCTGCGCGCTGGCCTTTGCGCGCGAAGGCGCGACCGTGTTCGCCACCGACATCGACGAGAGCAAGCTCGCGGCGCTCAAGAATGAAGGCGTAGCGGAAGTCGCCCAGCTCGACGCGTGCGATAGCGTAGCGGTCGCTGCGATAGCCAAGCGCGCCGGCAGAACCGACATCCTGCTCAACGCCGCGGGTTTCGTACACCATGGCACCGTGCTCGAATGCTCCGATGAGGATTGGGACTTTTCGTTCGACCTCAACGTCAAATCGATGCACCGGACCATCCGCTCGTTCCTGCCGAGTATGCTCGAGACGGGCGGCGGCTCGATCGTGAACATTTCCTCGGCCGCCGGCGTGTTCAAGGCCGCGCCGAACCGTTACGTCTATGGTGCGACCAAGGCCGCGGTTGCAGCACTGACCCGCGCGGTCGCCGTCGACTTCATCGCGAAGGGAGTTCGCTGCAATTGCATTTGCCCCGGCACCATCGAGACGCCGTCAATGCTGCAGCGCGCCGCTGCCGCGGGTCCGCAGGGCCGCGAGATGTTCATCGCCCGGCAGCCGATGGGACGGCTTGGTACCGCGGAAGAAATCGCATCGCTTGCCGTCTATCTCGCAAGCGACGAAAGCGCGTTCACCACCGGCGTGGCACATGTCATCGACGGCGGCTGGACGCTTTAGCTAAAGGGTAACCACATGAACAAGATCGATCTCAACGGACGTTGTGCGGTCGTCACCGGCGGGGCTCAGGGGTTTGGGCGCGCGATCGCCGAGCGCTTTGTCGCCTCCGGGGCAAAGGTCGCGATCTGGGATCATGACCTGCCGCTTGCGGAAAAGACCGCGAAGGAAATCGGCTCCGCCGTCAGCGCCTTCAAGGTCGACGTTTCCGACCTCGCCGCGGTGGAGAAGACCCGCGACGCGACGCTGAAGGCGCTCGGCAAGATCGACATCCTCGTCAACAATGCCGGCATTGCCGGCATCAACAAGACGGTGTGGGAAACCGATCTCGAGGAATGGCGCAAGGTCCTGCGCATCAATCTCGACGGGCCCTTCATCTGCTGCAAGGCGATCGTACCGACGATGCTCGCCCAAAAATACGGCCGCATTGTCAACATCGCTTCCATCGCCGGTAAGGAGGGCAATCCCAATGCCGCGCACTACTCGGCCTCGAAAGCCGGCCTGATCGCGCTGACGAAATCGCTGGGAAAAGAACTCGCGCAACACGACATCCTCGTCAATGCCGTGACCCCGGCCGCCGCGAGAACCGCGATCTTCGATCAAATGACACAGCAGCATATCGACTTCATGCTGTCGAAGATTCCGAAAGGACGTTTTGTGCTGGTCGAAGAACTCGCGGCGATGGTGACCTGGCTGTCGTCGGAGGATTGCGCGTTCTCCACCGGCGCGGTCTTCGATATCTCCGGTGGCCGCGCCACCTATTGAGAGCAAACATCATGACCCGGGAAGGCGGATGCCTGTGCGGCGCGGTCAGGTTCAAGACCAATGGCGAACCGGTCAATGTCCGCATCTGCCACTGCCGCAATTGCCAGAAGGCGATGGGTTCACCGTTCTTCGCCCGCGCACTGTTCGATCAGCGGGCGCTGACCGTCGAAGGCGAAACCGCACGCTATTCCTCCTCGGAAGCGCTCGATCGCATCTTCTGCAAAACCTGCGGCACGCGGCTGTTTTCCCGGCGAACCAATGGCACCGTGGTCGGCGTCGCGCTGGCAGCGTTCGATGACCGCAACGCATTTTCCCCGACCGAGCACATCTGGGTCTCCGAGAAGATGGACTGGGTGCGGCTCGATGACGGCCTGCCGCACTATCCGCAGTCGGTTCCGCACTGACGCCGGCGTGCTAGTGTGAACCACCACGAACGGGGGCATATCGCTTGAACATTTCCCTCTACGACGTATCGACCTGGGTGCTGCCCCTCGTCATTGCCATCACCTTTCATGAGGCGGCGCACGGGTTTGTCGCGCACCGGCTCGGCGACAATACGGCCTGGCAGCTCGGCCGCGTCAGCTTCAATCCGCTGAAGCACATCGATCCGTTCGGCACGGTGATCCTGCCCGGAATACTGTTGCTGTCGCATTCGCCGTTCCTGTTCGGCTACGCCAAACCGGTGCCGGTGAATTTCCGCAATTTGAACCATCCGCGGCTCGACATGGTGTGGGTGGCGCTGGCCGGCCCCGCCACCAACATCGTCCTCGCGCTGGCGGCGGCGCTGGCGTTCCATGCCCTGCCCCTTGCGCCCCCCAGCGTTGCGCAATGGACCGCAGACAACCTCAAAAACGCGTTCCTGATCAATATCGTGCTCGCTATCTTCAACATGCTCCCGATCCCCCCGCTGGATGGCGGCCGGGTTGCGGTCGGGCTGTTGCCGAAGGCGCTCGCCTGGCCGCTCGCCCGACTGGAGCCCTTTGGGATGCTGATCCTGATCGGCCTTCTGATCCTGCTTCCGGTCCTGGGGTCCCAGCTCGGCCTAAATCTTGATGTTATTTCGGCGATACTGCGGACAGTGATCGGCTATGTGATCCGCGCACTTCTTTTTGTAACCGGCAACGCTTAAGCCGAGTCTGGTAAGAGTCTGATGGAAAGAATCTGCCTGAGGCCATGGTGATCAAAGCCGCTGACATGCTGATCGCCCGACGCGCCGACACCCGCGCGAGGGCAGACTTTGCGACCTGGAAAATGCTCGCCAAGCTCAACGGCGCCTCCTCGCTACCCGCTGAGGCGCAAAATTTCCTCGCAACCTACAAGAAGCTTCTGGAGACAATGCCAGAAGCCGAGGCGACCGAAACCACCATCAACCTCATGTACAGGACCTATTATGCCGAGATGGGCGGTGCCGGCACTCCACCCGACGTTCCCACCCGCTCGCGCGAGACGGTCAAAGACACCGGCAACGTCACCACTTTCCGGCGCCTCCCCGCCAAGCCGAAGACGGCTGCCTCCGGGTCGAACGCAAACCCGCGGCTGCCGGTCGCGCTGATCTTCGCGTGCCTGGTCGTGGTCTATGTCGCGATCCGGTATTACTGGCGATAGCCGACCTATCGCTCATCCATTACTTCAAGGCGTTGGAGGCGGTTGGCTAACTCACCCTAAGCACCTTCAGCTCTTGCCCTTGACGCGGAAGATCACCGGCAGGGTGAAGCTAAGTCCCTCGTCCGCAATCAGCGGCGGCGGCGCCGGCACCGGATCGGAGCGCTTGACCATGGCCAGCGCGGCTTGGTCAAACGCAGCATCTCCCGAGCCCTTTTCAATACTGGTCGCGAGCACGTGGCCGAGCCGGTCCAGCGTGAAGCGAACGTAGATTTCGGCCGACTTCAGTGCGCGCTCGGCCGGGTAGCGTTTATGCTTGTCGAGGTGCGCCATCAGCTCCTTTTGCCAGGTCGCGCGCACCCGGCGCGCGGTCTCGCCGGTACCGATCGCGGGCGCTACCGAGCGCCGCCCTTCCGGGATTGCCTCCGAGCTCGGCGTCGCGGTGGCTTCAGCCGCGACCGACTCCGTCGAGGCTGACGTCTGTACCGCCGCGACCTTGGGGTCGTCCTCTTTCGGCTTTTTCGACTCGTTCGGCGTCACTACCCGGTCAGGGTCTTCGGCTTCGGTCGGCGTGTCCTTGGGCAGGTCGGTCTCCTTGACCTCGGCCTTCTGCTCGGCAAGCTGCGGCGATGCCATGGAAGCATCGGTGTCAGGGCCTGGCGGCAGATCGGCGACTTCGCGGTGAACGGAAGCCAACTCGACCCCGACCTCGATCGCTGCCGCGCCGAGCGAGTCTTCGGGTTCATCGTTCTGGAGATGAGTGATCGCAAGCGCTGCGCCGCCGAGGTGGAGCGCGAGCGCGCCCACCGCTGCGAAAACCCAGAGCCGCCGGGACGGCGTTTGTTCGTCGAGGTCAGACATCAACTTCGGGCCGTTTAAGGCTTTGCATTAGCCGGTGCCGCCTCGGAGGCCGCCGCATCAGGCACGCCTTCGAGCGCCACCAGCTTGATTTTCGAATAACCACCCGCGCGCAGGATTTCCAGCACGTCCATCAGTTCGCCATAGGGAACGGCGCGGTCGGCGCGCAGGAAGATCGGGCGATCCTTGCTCGTGTCGGCCATCGAATCCAGCGTACGCACCAGATCAACGCGCTTGACCGGGTTCTCCCCGACCGCGACCGCAAGATCGGGCTTGATGCTGACATAGGTCGGCTTGTCCGGTTTCTTCTGCGGGGTCGCGGTCGAGGTCGGCAGATCCACCGGAAGATCGACGGTCGAGAGCGGCGCCGCCACCAT
>JBJMTR010000203.1:0-3823 GCA_045811565.1 Bradyrhizobium sp. | reverse complement strand
GGATCATCCGACAGCCAAGGGCAATTACAAGTCGCTGGCGCAGGAGCTGGAGCGGCTCGGCGCATTGATGGCGGTCGCGGGCAAGCCGAGTTTCAACTGCGCCGCTGCCCGCCGCTCGGTGGAGAAGGCGATCTGCGCCAATCCTGAACTCGCCAATCTCGACCGCGAGATCAATGCCGTGAACACCAGGATGGTGCGCGAGGCGAAGAGCGACAGCCCGCGCGCCGCCCGCACCCTGCAGCGCGAGCAGGAAGAATTTTTGGCGCGCCGCAACGCCGCCTTCGGCCGCCCCGACTACGATTTGCGCAAGGCCATGAAGGAGCGGCTGGAGCGATTATTGGCGATTGAGTCGCACTAGGTGCTGCATCGTTCACGGTTGCAAAGGGAGAGGTGGAGACCGAGTTGCGGCCACATCGTACGCCCAATGTCGCAGCCTTTTCGGCTTGAATCGTGGGCGCTTCGCGTGACAATGGCGCCCAAGAAGTAGCCGGGAGAGACGCCATGAACATCCACGAGCAAAGCCGCTATCACGAAGTGTATGCCCGCTCACTGAGCGATCCCGAGGGCTTTTGGGCCGAGGCGGCGCGCGAGATCGATTGGGTCGAGCCGGCGAAGAAGGTCTTTGATCCATCGATGGGAGCTTACGGCCGCTGGTTTGCCGGCGCGGTGGTCAACACCTGCTACAACGCGCTCGACCGCCATGTCGTGGGCGGCCGGGGCGACCAGGTGGCGCTGATCCACGATTCACCACTCGCCAACGCGATCACGAAATTCACCTATTCCGAACTTCTGGAAGAAGCGCAGACGCTCGCCGCGGTGATGCAGGATTTCGGGGTGGCAAAGGGCGACCGCGTCATCCTCTATATGCCGATGGTGCCGGAAGCTGTCATCGCGATGCTGGCCTGCGCGCGGATCGGTGCGGTGCATAGCGTGGTGTTCGGTGGCTTCGCCGCCAGGGAGCTGGCGACACGTATCGACGATGCAAAACCGAAACTGATCTTCTCGGCAAGCTGCGGGCTCGAGCCCGGCCGCATCGTGCAGTACAAGCCACTGCTAGATGAGGCGATTGCGCTCGCCACCGCCAAGCCGCAGGCCTGCGTCGTCCTGCAGCGCCATCAGCATCCTTGCGAGCTCACGGCTGGCCGCGACCACGACTGGGCGACGCTGCGTCACGCGGCGCTTGCCGCCGGCAAGGCAGCGCCATGCGTGCCGGTGCTCGCAACCGATCCGCTCTACATTCTCTACACCTCAGGCACCACCGGAAGTCCGAAGGGCGTGGTGCGCGATAATGGCGGGCATCTGGTCGCGCTCAAATGGTCGATGTTCAATCTCTACGGCGTCAAGCCCGGCGAAATCTGGTGGTGCGGCTCCGACATCGGCTGGGTGGTCGGCCACAGCTATATTGTCTATGGGCCGCTGATCCACGGCGCCACTTCGATCATGTATGAGGGCAAGCCGGTCGGCACGCCTCACGCCGGTGCGTTCTGGCGCGTCATCTCCGAGCACAAGGCGGTCGCCTTCTTCACCGCGCCGACGGCATTTCGCGCCATCAAAAAGGAAGACCCCGAGGGCAAATTCATCAAGCAATATGACCTCAGCAAATTCCGCACGCTGTTCCTGGCCGGCGAGCGTGCCGACCCGCCGACCGTGGAATGGGCGGAAGCGCAGTTGAAGGTGCCGGTGATCGATCATTGGTGGCAGACCGAAACCGGCTGGTGCATTGCCGGCAATCCGGTGGGCTTGGGCCAGCTACCGGTGAAGCATGGTTCGCCTACGGTGCCGATGCCGGGCTATCAGGTCGATGTGGTCGATGAAGCGGCAAGGCCGGTGCCCGCGGGCACCATGGGCTCGATCGTGATCAAATTGCCGATGCCGCCCGCCTGCCTGCCGACGCTGTGGCAGCAGGAGAGGCGCTTCAAGGAGGCGTACCTCACCGAATTCCCCGGCTTCTACAAGACCTCTGATGCCGGCTACAAGGATGAGGACGGCTATGTGTGGGTGATGGGCCGTACCGACGACATCATCAATGTCGCCGGCCACAGGCTCTCGACCGGCGCCATGGAGGAAATTTTGGCGGCGCATCCGGATGTTGCCGAATGTGCGGTGCTCGGCATCAGGGACGCGATCAAGGGCGAGGTGCCCTGCGGCTTTCTGGTGCTGAAGTCCGGCGTGACGCGAAGCCCTGCCGAGATCGAGCAAGAGATCGTGGCCCTGGTGCGCGAAAAGCTCGGGCCGGTGGCCGCGTTCAAGCTCGCGATCACGGTCACTCGTCTGCCGAAGACGCGCTCGGGAAAAATCCTGCGCGGCACCATCAAGAAGATCGCCGACGGCGAGCCCTGGACCATGCCGGCGACCATCGAGGACCCGAAGGTGCTCGACGAGATCGGCGGGGCGCTGAAGGGCAGGGTGTGAGGCCTTCTTGATAAGGCCGCATTTCTCTGGACCTCATCGTGAGGAGCAGGCCACCGGATCCGCGCAGAGCGCGGCCCGATGATAAATTCCGCCCGCGTCTCGGGGATGGCCGCGGCGGGATCGGGGCGTCATGGTTCGAGACGCCGCTGCGGCTCCTCACCATGAGGGTTGAAAGGTAACGCATGAAATCGAAATTTTCCGCCATCCTTCTCATCGCACCTCTTCTTGGCGGCTGCCTCGAGCGGGGGCAGCCGACCATGGTCGATGCAAGCGGCGACGACGACGCGTTCTGCCGCGCCAATAATGTCGCAGCGGGGTCGCCGGAATATGTTGCCTGCCGCAAGGACCGCGACGTCCAACGCGGCAGGGCGGAGGCGCGCGCCGACCGCGCTCAGCGCAATCTCGGCGAATACATGCTGAATAATCCGTCGCGGCCGTAAGTCGGCAGGAGGCCATCATGAACGAAGACAAGTTCAACCAAAGCCTGCGCAAATTCCTCAAGCGGGTCGGCATCACCTCGCAACGTGAGATCGAAAAGGCGGTGCGCGACGGCATCGAAGCCGGTCGCCTCAAGGGCAATGAGAAATTGCCGGCCAAGATAGTGCTGACGGTCGGCGGCATCAGCCTCTCGCATGAGGTGACGGACGAGATCGAACTGGGCTAAACCGTCATCACCCGCGAAGGCGGGTGATCCAGTATTCCGAGAAAGCAGCAATCAATCCAGACAGCGCGGGCTACTGGATACCCGCTTTCGCGGGGCATCACGACGCTTTTAACCCATAGAAAGCCAACATGGACATCAAGGTCAGGGATTCAAACGGCGCGCTCCTTGCCGAGGGCGACAGCGTCACGCTGATCAAGGATCTGAAGCTGAAGGGTTCGTCCACCGTCCTGAAGCGCGGCACCGTCATCAAGAACATCCACCTGACCGACAATGAGGACGAGATCGAAGGCCGCACCGACAAGGTCAAGGGCCTGGTGCTGCGCACGGAATTCCTGAAGAAAGCGTGAGGGCTGTTATCACGCACCACTGCTCGTCATCACCCGCGAAGGCGGGTGATCCATTACGCCGGGAAAGCAGTAATCAATCGAGAGCGCGCGGAGTACTGGATGCCCCGTTTTCGCGGAGCATGACAGTCGATGGATGGCCGCAGTCGAGGTCCAATGCAAAAACGCGGCGGAGCCGCCGAGTTTTAAATCTCCCCAACCAAAGACGAGGAAACCCTACTCCTCCTCCGGCTTCTTGCCGCCGATCGTCTTCAGCTTGGCGAACACGGCGTCGACATTGAGATCCTCGCGCTGCTTTTCGCTAGGCTCGAATTCCGGTTCTTTCTTTGTGGTCTCGGAGGCCGGCAGCAGCGTGGCGCCGCCATAGGCGGCCGGGACCGGCTTTTCCTTGGCGGCGCGCTGC
>JBJMTR010000202.1:0-4700 GCA_045811565.1 Bradyrhizobium sp. | reverse complement strand
TGGCAGTCGACACCGGCGAGTGCCAGTGCAACCGGACACCAAATAGGCCAGACTTGTTCGGGGGACAAGGGCCTTTAGCAGAAAAATTGGCACTCAAATGTGGCGGCTGCCAATTTCCTTCATCGTCGTTAATTGGCCGGAACGGACTCGGTAATTCTGTATTAGCACGTGCGGTAAGCTGCTGCTAACGCGTGAATTTTCAACAGTTCATTAAACATTTAGGCTTGTGATGAGTTGGTATCGTGCGTCACATTTCGCCCATGTGAGCGCATCTCCGCCGGGGTGGCTCCGGCCACCATGTGAATGCGCTCCAGCAATGGAGGTTGGCATGGTCTCGCGGGTAGGGATTGTTTCCGACGATTTCAGGAAACAGGTGCTGGGTTACGGGCTGACGACGGCGCAAATTCTGTATCGGATGCCGGACCATCCCTCGCTGCTGCAGACGTACGTCTGGCAGAATTACGATATGTTTCCGAAATTTCCGGCGCTGCAGGATTTCCTGGCCTTCTGGCAGGAGAAGCTCGAGGGGCCCCTGTACTCCGTCACCGTGGCGCACTCCAAGCTGATCAAGCCGGCCGAGCTGCGCGCCGTCGATGGCGTCTTCCGGCTGCACTGAGACACGAACGCTAATTGCCGCTGGGCCCGACAGTGGCTAACCTCTCTCCCGAGCGTCCGGCTAACGGACGCCTTCGGCAATCAGGGAGGCAGGTCATGGCCAAGCAAAAGGCGACGTCGAGAGCCGCGGCGCAGCTCGCCGTGAAGAAAAAATGGACCAGCCACAAGAGCGCCGTCAAAACCGCATCCCGCAAATCGATCAAGTCGAAGGGCCGAACGGTGCCGCCGGCCAAGCCGAAGAGGCCGCCAAAGCAGCGCATCGCCATCAGCCATCATCGCGAAGAAGATTTCAAAGCCGACGGTCTGCGCATTTACGCCAAGTACCGCGACCTCGGGATTGCGGAAGCCAGCCACGGCCTGGCGCAGGCCCATGTGATCCGGCTGATCGGCCCCTGCAACCCGGCGGAAGTTTCCAAGCTGCATTACCACGACGTCGAATTCCAGATGGTCTATGTGCTCAAGGGCTGGGTGAAGACCTACATGGAAGGGCAGGGCGAAACCTTGATGAAGGAAGGCAGCGCCTGGACGCAGCCGCCGCGCATCAAGCACATGATCCTGGATTATTCCGATGACGTCGAACTATTGGAAGTGATTTTGCCGGCGGAGTTCAAGACGGTTGAGCTGACGGCGTGAAGCGCCGTCGTTCCGGGGCGCGCTTCGGCGCGAGCTCTGCTGTGCAATTGCAGATCAGAGAATCCATAACGACGATCGGGAGTATGGATTCCGGGCCTGCGTGCTACGCACGCACCACGGAATGACGCCGCCGCATCACGTGATCACCCCCACGATCGCTCCCATCAAACACGTCGTCAGTGTGCCCGACACGATCGACTTCATCCCGAGTGAATTGATCTCGTCGCGGCGCTCCGGCGCCATGGTGCCGAGGCCGCCGATCATGATGCCGAGGCTGCCGAAATTGGCAAAGCCGCACATCGCGTAGAGCATGATCAGCCGCGAGCGCGGATCGAGCGCATCGGGACCAAGTTTCGAGAGATCCACATAGGCGATCAGCTCGTTCAGCACGGTCTTGGTCCCCATCAGGCTGCCCGCTGATATCGCCTGTGGCCATGGCAGGCCCATTAGCCAGCACACCGGCGCCATCAGGTAGCCGAGCAATCGCTGCAGTGAAATTCTTGCGCCGCCGATTTCAGGCAATAATCCGAGGATGGCGTTGGCGAGATAGACCAGCGCCACCAGCACCAGCAGCATCGCGACGATGTTGAGCAAAAGCTCGAGCCCGGCCGCGGTGCCCTTGACGATCGCGTCCATGGTGCTGGATGCATGCGTGTCGGGGTCGACAAGCATGCCGCCGGTGCGCTTGTCCGAGGTTTCCGGCACCATGATCGGGCTGACGAGGATCGCCGCCGGCGCGCCGAGCACGGACGCGATCACGAAATGCGCGGCCGCATCCGGGATCAGCGGCGCCAGCAGGGTGGCGTAGAGCACCAGCACCGTGCCTGCGATGCCCGCCATGCCGCCGGTCATGACCAAAAACAATTCACTGCGCGTCAGCTGTGCAAGATAGGGCCGGATGAACAGCGGCGCCTCGACCATGCCGAGAAAGATGTTGGCGGCGGTGGAGAGGCCGACGGCGCCGCCGACGCCTAGCGTGCGCTCCAGAAGCCACGCCATACCGCGCACGACCGGCGGCAATATGCGCCAATAGAACAAAAGCGTTGTCAGCACGCTCATGACCAGGATGATCGGCAACGCCTGAAACGCCAGGATGAAATCCGCGCCGGGCGCCTTGAGATCGAAGGGCAGCGTGCCGCCGCCGAGATAGCCGAACACGAACGACGCGCCGGCGCGCGAAGCCGCAGCAATGGTGGAGACGGCGTCGTTGATGGCGCCGAACGCTTTTGCCACCAGCGGCACCTTGATCAGCACCAGCGCGGTGGCAAGCGTGACGACGAGGCCGATCGCGGCCTGGCGGATCGAAACCGAGCGGCGGTTCTCGCCGAACGCCCAGGCGATCGCCAGTAGCGCCAGCACGCCGAACGCCGATTGCAGTTGCAGCATTAGCCCATGCTCCCCAAGCCGATTATGGCAGCGGGTGACTTGCCAGTGCAATGCCGGGCGCACTGAAGCGGCCATTGACAATGAGGCGGGGGTCGGCCACCCGTCGATCATGTCCGCCACGAAACCTGTCGGCGTCCGCGATCTGCTGGCGCATCGATCCTTCCTGCTGTTTCTTTCATCGCGCAGCCTCTCGCGGTTCTCCAGCCAGATCGGCGCCGTCGCCATCGGCTGGCAGATCTACGACCTCACCGGCAGCGCGTTCGATCTCGGCATGGTCGGGCTGGTTCAGTTCCTCCCGACTGCGCTGTTGGTGTTCGTCGCCGGCCATGCCGCCGACCGTTTCGAACGCAAGCGTGTCGTGCAGGTCTGTCAACTCGTCGAGGCGCTGACCGCGCTTTATCTCGCATGGAGCACCTATGCGGGCTGGCTGACGGAGGTGCAGATTTTTACTGCGACGTTCGTGCTTGGCGTCGCCGGCGCTTTTGAAAGCCCGACAACGGCGGCGCTGTTGCCGCTGATCGCGCCGCAGGGCTCGTTGCAGCGCGCGACTGCGATCTCGAGCGGCGCCGCACAGGTCGCCACCATCACCGGGCCGGCACTCGGCGGTCTCGCTTACGCCGTTACGCCGAGCCTGCCCTACGGCGTCATGGCGCTGTTCTGGGTGTTGGGAGCAATCCTGACCGGTGGTATCGGGACCACCCAGCAGGCTGCGGCCAAGGATTCCGCGACATCAGACGATCTCTTCGCTGGCGTCAGGTTTGTCCGCAACAATCCCGCGATCCTGGGGACGATTTCGCTCGATCTGTTCGCGGTGTTATTCGGCGGCGTGACCGCGCTGTTGCCGATCTATGCGCGCGATATCCTTGAGACCGGTCCGCTCGGTCTAGGCATCCTGCGCGCCGCGCCCGCGGTCGGCGCCTTGCTGATGACGATGGTATTGGCGCGCCACAGCATCAGCCGCCATGTGGGATTACGGATGTTTCAGGCGGTAATCATCTTCGGCGCGGCGACGGTGGTGTTCGCGCTCTCGCACTGGATGTGGCTGTCGGTGGTGGCACTGGCCATTCTTGGCGCCGCCGACACCATCAGCGTGGTGATCCGTTTCTCGCTGGTGCAGCTTTCGACACCCGACAAAATGCGCGGCCGCGTCGGCGCAGTCAATTTCCTGTTCATCAACGCCTCCAACCAGCTTGGCCAGTTCGAAAGCGGCGTCACCGCGGCGCTCTTCGGTGCCGTGCCGGCCGCCGTGCTCGGCGGTGTCGGCACCATCGCGATCGCGCTGTTATGGATGAAGCTGTTTCCGGCGCTGCGGGACGTGCAGAAACTGGAGTAGAGAGAACCTCGATAGGTGTGCGGACCTCATCTTGAGGAGCGGCCTCTGGCCGCGTCTCGAAGGATGGGCCACAGGCGGGCCGCACGGTCCGAGACGGTGCGCCAAGAAGCGCCTCCTCACTGTGAGGGCCTAAGTTCTCCGCATGAGGCCTGGCTTTTCCGCGAACCGGCGTTAGCCCCGCCCCACAAACGGCATCTTGCTCGCCATTACCGTCATGAACAGCACATTGGCGTCGAGCGGCAGATTGGCCATGTAGGCCACGGCATCGCCAACCGCCTTCGCATCCATCCGCGGCTCCGGCATCTTGTGGCCGTCGGGCTGCAGCACGCCGTCGACCATGCGGTCGGTCATCGGGGTCGCGGCATTGCCGATATCGATCTGCCCGACCGCGATGTCATAGGCACGGCCGTCGAGGTTCGACGCTTTGGTCAGGCCGGTGATGCCGTGCTTGGTCGACGTGTAGGGCGCCGAGAACGGTCGCGGCGCGTGCGCCGAGATGGACCCGTTGTTGATGATGCGGCCGCCGCGCGGGGTCTGGTCCTTCATGATGCGAAAGGCGTGCTGGGTGCACAGGAACGGACCCGTGAGATTGGTGTTCACCACCGCCTGCCACTGCGCGAGGCTCAGATCCTCAAAATTCACCGGCGGCGCCCCCATGCCCGCGTTGTTGAAGAGCACGTCCAGCCGGCCGTAAGTGTCCACCACTTTGGCGAACAGTGCTGCGATCGAGCCG